>CAZLHZ010000007.1:16471-18974 GCA_964559285.1 uncultured Actinomycetes bacterium
CCCCGCCGGCCTCAGCGTGTCTCACCCGGCACCGCTGCGCGATCTGGTGCGCGTCATGGAGATCGTGCGGCTCGGTGAGGGGGTTGATGCCACCGGCCGCTTCTCGCAGGGCGCCCTGGAGCGGACCTTCACGGCCTGCCGCCGCTATGCCCAACTCATCGCCGATCACGGTGTGAAGGCGACACGCTTTATCGCCACCAGTGCCAGCCGGGATGCGGCCAACCGTGATGACTTCATCAGCGGTGTCACCGGCATTCTGGACATCACTCCGGAGGTGATCACCGGCGAGGAGGAGGCGCGACTGTCCTTCCTCGGGGCGGTCGGGGGAGTGCCGGACCTGTCCCTGCCCGCCCTCGTCGTGGACATCGGCGGCGGGTCAACGGAGTTCGTCCTCGGCACTGGGGAGCCGATTGCTGCACGCAGTGTCGACATCGGCTGCGTGCGGCTGACTGAGCGGCACCTGCACTCGGATCCGCCCACCCGGGAGGAGATCGACCGGACGATCGCCGACATCGATCACGCGATTGATCAGGTGCTCGCCACCGTGCCCGTTGACCAGGCGCGCACCCTCGTGGGACTCGCCGGCTCGGTGACAACCGTGGCGGCACTGGCACTCGGGCTTGCGGCGTACGACCCTGTGGTCATCCACGGCAGCCGCATCGCGCGCGAGGACGTCACCCGCATCACCCGTGATCTGCTCGCGATGACTCGACAGCGGCGCGCGCAACTCGGTGTCATACATCCGGGGCGGGTTGATGTCATCGGTGGCGGGGCGCTCATTCTTGATCAGATTCTGCAGCGGCTCGATGTCCCCGCGGTCATCGCCTCCGAGTCGGACATTCTTGACGGGATCGCGCGCGGCCTCCTTGGTGAGGCGCGCTAGGGTCGCCTCGCGCATATCGGCACGGTGAGCAGGAAGGGAATCGGCCAGCATGGGTGAGATCATCGAGTTCGCCAGCAACGGATCCCGGGCCCAGGGCTACCTCGCGGTGCCCGACTCCGGCCACGGTCCCGGTGTCATCGTCATCCAGGAGTGGTGGGGTGTGAACCCCCACATCCGCGATGTCGTGGATCGCCTTGCTGATGAGGGATTCGTCGCTCTGGCACCGGATCACTACCGTGGTGCTGTCACAACCGAACCGGATGAGGCGGGCAAGCTCATGCTCGGCCTGCAGATCGCCACCGTTGCCAAGGATCTTGCCGGTGCGGCCTCCGCGCTCGTCTCCCTGCCGAGCGTTGATGGTGATCGCATCGGGACCGTGGGCTTCTGCATGGGTGGCGGGCTCGCGCTGCTCGCGCCGACGGTGAGCGATGCCATCGTCTGCACGTCAGCGTTCTATCCCGCGACACCCTGGCCCGACTACGATCCTGACTGGAGCCGCTACGCCCGCAAGGCCGCGCTCATCAACAAGGCCGAGGCAGACGAGCCGCGGCAGGGCCCAGCCATCGCCTCCTACGCCGAGCAGATCGCTGCGCACGGCGGCACCGTCGTCATCGAGGAGTACGCCGGATCCCAGCATGCCTTCTTCAATGACGACCGGCCCGAGGTGTATGACGCCGCTCATGCTGAGCGCGCATGGGGGCTGACCCTCGACCTCTTCCGACGCTCCCTCGGCTGAGGCGGCTCCGACACGATGCGCAGGCCGCGCGCGAGCTCGATCCTCGACCGACTGGATGTGCGTCTGGGTGCAAGTCGCGTCGCTGGGCCGTGGCAGCTGATGCGCACGGTGATCGCCGGGCAGGGAGATCAGCGTCTCTCGCTGTCGGCAGCGGGAGCGGCCTTCTTCCTTGTCATCGCGATCTTCCCCGCGGCCACGGCGACGGTGTCGATCTTCGGGCTGCTCTACTCCCCGGAGCAGATCGCAGCGGTGCTCACCCGCTGGTTCGGCAATGGCCCGGGATCACTGGGCTCGTTCTTTGCCGACCAGATGCGGACCATCCTTGATGCGACGACAGGTCGGCTCACCCTCCAGCTCGTCATCTCCGTCCTGCTCGCGCTCTGGACGGTCGGGACCGCGACCTACAACCTCAGTCGGGCTCTGCGCATCGCCTACGGACTGCCCCGCATCCCCTACCTTCGGGCGCGCGTCCGGGGCTACCTCGCCGCACTCGCCCTCGTCATCGTGCTCGGACTGGTCGTCGTGCTCCTGACGACCCTGAACGCCCTCATCACCGGGCTCATCGGTCCGGTGAGCTCGATCGTGTGGCTCATCGGCGTGCCGGTGGTGTGGCTCATTGACACGTGTGTCCTTGTCGGCCTGCATGCCTTCGCGGTGGGGCGCCGACTGTCGTTCCGTGCCCTCGTCCCGGGCTGCGCGCTTGCCTCAGCGGCGCTTCTCCTCATCAATGCTGGGCTGCGCACCTACCTCGTCGTCTTCCCGCCCAACACGGTTCTCTACGGGGCCCTCGCCGGGGTCGTCGTCTTCATGCTCCTCACCTGGATCGGCGTCTACGTCGTGCTCCTGGCCGCCACGGTCAATCACGCCCTGGCTCAGCGCCGTAC
>CAZLHZ010000008.1:0-9635 GCA_964559285.1 uncultured Actinomycetes bacterium
CCCCGCCACCGTTGCCGCGGAGGGGGAGTCATGAGCTGCGGCGATCCCCACGACATCGACTGTGCCCAGGTGCTCGCCCTCGTCTGCGCCTACCTCGACGGGGAACTCGAGCCGGCGGACCGCGAGATCGTCCGCCACCACCTCGAGGACGAGTCCTGCACCGGGTGTCTGCGGGAGTTCGGCCTTGATCGCGTCGTCAAGCAGCTGGTCGGGCGCTGCTGCCAGAACGCGACGGCGCCGTCCGAGCTCGAGAAGCGGCTCCGGGAGCATGTGCGCACGGTGACCTACCGGGCGTCACACGTCGAGTCCATGTCCGTGGACCCCGCCACGGGCGCGGTGACCTATCAGCGATCGTCGTACGAATCCATCACGTCCACGGATCAGGGCCCGAGCCGAGCCACCTGACGCGTCAGGAGTTGGGGCGCTTGCCGTGGTTCGCGCCGCTCTTCTTGCGATCACGCTTCTTGCGGCCACGCTTGCTCATCTGAACCTCGGCTCGTCACTGGCGGGGCGGGGTGCCTCCGGCGGGTGCCCATGGTGCCACATCGGCTGAGACGGGTCGCCCGAGGAGTTCGGGCACGGTGGCGCGTCAGGAGATGACGGCGAGGATGTCGCCCTCGTGGACGACATCGCCCTCGGTCACGTGAAGCTCGGCGACCGTGCCGTCATGGTCGGCCAGGACCGGGATCTCCATCTTCATGGACTCCAGGATGACGACCGGATCACCGCCGCGGACCGCTGTCCCAGCCGGAGCGACGACCTTCCAGACCGAGGCGACCATCTCCGCGCGCAACTGTGACGACATGTGGGCATCCTCGCACGGACCCGCCCTCCAGTCGGGGAGGTCCAGAACAGGGGATGCCGGGGTGGGCCAAGGGCTGTTAGCGTGCCGGGGCCACCGGACGGCCGGTGCGCTTCCCGGCCGGAGGTGGTGTCCCATGCGCAGTGCCCGTCCCCTCGTGATGGCCCTCGGCCCCGCGCTGATGGCCGCCGTCCTGGTCGGCCCGGGTGTCTCGGTGGCCGCGGCCGTGCCGCCCGCCGGGGTCTCGGTGAGGACCGCGACCGCGCTGACGACGATTCCCGCGACCGTGACCCCCGCGACCGCGACTCCCGCGACGGCCACCCCGGCCGGACTGCGCGTGCCGGCATCGCATGACCAGCCGCCCATGCTGTCCTACGGCGACGAAAGCGAGTCGGTCAAGGTGCTCCAGCGCCGCCTCGGGGTTGAGCCGGTGTCGGGCTTCTTCGGCGACCTCACCCGGGCTGCGGTGAAGCGGTTCCAGAAGCGCAACGGAATCCGCCAAACGGGTGTCGTGGCGGAGCTCACCTGGGCGGCACTCGGCGCCCCCGCCATGGCCGCGGCCGCCAAGGTCGCCCCGCGCGGGCGGGTGAGCAATGGCTGGTCCTGCCCGGCGGAGTACTACTGGCCCGGGGATGGCTGGGGCGCGAATCGCGGCTCCCGCATCCACACCGGCTTCGACATGATGGGCTACCACGGGACGAACCTGTTCGCGATCCGCGACGGCTACGTCCTGCGGTCGGGCTACCAGTCCTGGAACGGTGGTCTCACCCTCACCCTGCGCACGGACCGCGGGGACTTCTTCTACGGCCACCAGCGCGACAACATCGTCTACAACGGCCAGTGGGTGCACGCCGGCCAGCTCATCGCGCACATGGGGGACACCGGGTCACCCGGTGCAGTTCACCTGCACATCGAGTGGTGGCCCTACGGATGGCAGGGCTCAGGAGCCTCGAGCGCGCGCGATGTGGAGCCGACGATCCGCCAGATCTGCTGACGCGGCGGGCGTGCCCTCGCTCAGATGAGGAGGGTGAGAACCCCGACGCCCACGGCGATGAGCGCCACGACGGCGACGGTGGCCTGCACGGTGCGATTCCTCATGGTCGACCTCCGGTCATCGATGGTGATGACCTCGAGACTACGGCGTCGGCGTCGAGCCGCGATTCGGGCGTGGCGGTGCCTGCGGCGGTGCCGCTGTCGCCGGGCGTAGGGTCGGCCCGTGGCGAGCCTGTCCGAGCTGGCGCGCGAGCGCACCGACCTCACCGATCTGGAGGTCGACCACCTGCACGCGCTCGTCGCGGACTGGAGCCTGCTGGCCGACCTCGGCCGCTGCGACCTCGTCCTATGGCTGCCGGACTGGAATGAGGGTGGCTTTGTCGCGGGGGCCCAGGTCCGGGCGACGACCGCTCCGACCGCGGTTCCTGATGACGTCGTGGGGCAGTACGTCGCACGCCGGCGGCGTGCCGAGCTCGACACGGCTGCGACGCAGCGGGTCATCGTGCGCGATCAGTCGGGCCGGCACGCGCATCCGGACGCCATCCCGGTGGTCCGGGAAGGTCGGGTCGTGGGCGTCATTGCCCGGCACACCTCGGACAGCCCCCGCGTCACCGGTCACCTCGAGGAGGTCTACCAGGCGGCGTTTGACGATCTGGCCGTCATGGTGGCCGAGGGGTCCTTCCCGGTCGTCGGGGTGGCGACGACCGGTCGCTCCCCGCGCGTGGGCGATGGGCTGCTCCAGCTGGGGGCGGATGGTCGGGTGTCCTACGCGAGCCCCAATGCCGTGTCGGCGTTCCGGCGGCTCGGCCTGGCGACGGACCTCGTGGGCGCCGACCTCGCGGCCGTGGCCGTGCGCCTGTGCCACCGTCCCGGTCCGGTCGACGAGACCCTGGGTCTCGTCGCGTCCGGTCGCGTCGCGGGGGGTGCCGAGATCGACAACCGGGCGGCGACGATCACCCTGCGCAGTCTCCCGCTGTCACGCTCGGGTCGCGGGCACGGTGCGCTCCTGCTCGCCCGCGACGTCACCGAGCTTCGCCGACGCGACCGCGCCCTGGTGAGCAAGGACGCGACGATCCGCGAGATCCACCACCGGGTGAAGAACAATCTGCAGACCGTCGCGGCCCTCCTGCGGCTTCAGGCGAGGCGGATCGATGCACCCGAGGCACGCGAGGCCCTCGAGGAGGCGGTGCGTCGGATCGGCTCGATCGCGGTGGTTCACGACACCTTCGCCCAGGCTCAGACGGCGGCGGGAGTTCCGGCGGGAGCGGTCGACTTCGATGAGGTCCTCGGCCGCATCGTCTCCCTTGTCGTCGACTTCGCACCCGCCCACACCTCGGGTGGGCCGACGCCGGTCGTGCGACGCGTCGGCTCCGTCGGCATGCTCTCCGCTGATCGGGCAACCCCGCTGGCGATGGCGCTGTCCGAGCTGCTCCAGAACGCGATCGAGCACGCTGCGGCGACGACGGTCACGGTGAGCGCGGCGATCGATGCGACGGGATGGCTGGTGGTCGCGGTCGCAGACGACGGGGTGGGGATCGGTGCCGGCGAGGAGGCGGGCCGTCTCGGACTGCAGATCGTGCGCAGCCTGGTGACAGAGGAACTCCACGGGCGTCTCGAGCTCGGCCCGGGTCCCGATAGCGCCGGGACGATCGCGTCCCTCGCTATTCCGGGGGATCGAGCGGACGAGGTGCGGGGCTAGGCCCCGGAGCGGGCGCGCAGTCGGGCATTGCGCCGCTTGAGAGCGCGACGCTCGTCCTCGCTCATCCCGCCCCAGACCCCGGCATCCTGGCCGGACTCCAGTGCCCAGCGCAGACACTCATCGACGACCTCGCACCGCCGGCAGACGGCCTTGGCCTCCTCGATCTGGAGCAGGGCCGGGCCGGTATTGCCGATGGGGAAGAAGAGCTCCGGGTCCTCATCGCGGCAGGCGGACCGGTGGCGCCAGTCCATCGTGTCCTCCTCATGCCGGTGCAGACACCGACCGCTCGTGGCGCCCCCGCGGGCACCCCTGTCGCCGGCTCCCGCGAGGGCACCGGCGCTTGGAACGTTCACCGTGTCGACCCGAGGCATCGGGTCATGACTACTTATCCACAGGCGCGTTCCTATGCCCGTGCATAACTACCTAAGCCTCTCACCGCCCACGACCGCGGACAAGCGAATTGACCGATTTCCCGTCACCGATCACCTGTCGCATTGGTCACATGGGCCACAGAGTTCAGGACACGGCGCGGATGGCAGCGGGGACAGCGTCGAAGCGGGCCCACGACACTTCCCCGAGCCCCTCGCCGTCCACCTGAAGTCGACGGGGTCGGGCTGATCGGACGGTCACCGCATCGACGTCGTGCCACACGGAGAATCCGTTGCGTGTCGAGCCGGAGTGCCGCCGTCCGAGCATCCGACTGGCCACCCGGCTCAGCGTGGCCACATCCAGTCGCTCGATCGCGAAGAGGTCCAGCCCGGAATCAAAGGAGGCGGAGGGGCACGGGTTGACCGGGATGGAGCCGAGGAACGTCCATGGTGAGGTGTTCTGCACGATGACCAGGTGCACTCCCTCGTGCGGGGGGAGGCCTTCCCGCTCCAAGGTCAAGGCGGCGGGCCGCCGTCGTGCGCGCAGGAACAACTCGGTGAGTGTGGTCGTGACATAGCGGGTCGGGGTCGCGAGGAGTCCGGCTGAGCGCTTGCGCTCCATGGCATCGATGATGTCCGCGTCGATGCCCAGTCCGGCATTGGCGGCGAACCAGCGCGGACCGTCGGGGCCCTGGGTCGCGGGGGAGTCCACCCGGCCCAGCCCGATGAGACGCGAACGGCCCATCCGCAGCGCCGACAGGATGGTTCCGGTGGCCTCGACCGGATTGGCCGGCAGCCCGAGGGCGCGGGCGAAGACATTGGCACTGCCCCCGGGGACGGTGGCGATCATCGGCACATCCGGCCCAGGACCGTCGGCCAGCATCCCGTTGATCGCTTCGTTGACGGTGCCATCACCCCCGAGCGTGATGACAACGTCCACGCCGTCACGCCGGGCCTGTCGGGCGAGCTCGATGGCGTCTCCCCGGCGAGAGGTCCGACGCACGAGCAGCGACACCTCATGGCTGAGGGCATGCACGAGGACGTCGAGGACACGGGGGGATGTCGTCGTGGCACCGGGGTTCACCACGAGCAGTCCGCGCACATCGTCAGGCTATCCCGTGGATATCGTGCTCGGGTGCCTGACCTGTCGCGGACGTCGCTCTGGCCGTTGCGCATCCTGGCCGGCATCTCCGTCGTGGAGGCGCTGGCCTTCCTCGCCTACGCGGCGTATGACATCGTGCGCGCGATTCAGGTGGGCGCGACCGGACCTGCTCCGGTGTCGAACGTTCCTGGGCTCATCCTCCAGCCGATCATCTTCGCGGTTCTCGGCCTCGCTCTGGGAGCGACCGCGGTCGGGTTCCGTCGCTCGCGACGCTGGGCGCGAGCGCCCTTCGTCCTCATGCAGCTGCTCATCCTCGTGGTCGCTGTGCCACTGGCGATGGCCTCCGCAGCGGAGGCGGGTCCCGGTCCGCGTCTCGCCGGGATCATCCTCAGCATCCTGGCCATCGGCGGCCTCGTGCTGACGTTCCTGCCGCGCACGACGTCTGCCCTCGCCGGGCAGGAGTGAGACTCAGTCCGCGAGCAGCCCGCTGCGCAGGGTCGTCAGTGACTTGGTGAGCAGTCGTGACACGTGCATCTGTGAGACACCGACCTCGTCGGCGATCTGCGACTGCGTCATGTTGTGGAAGAAGCGAAGGATGATGATCTGCCGCTCCCGCTCCGGAAGTGCGGCCAGCAGCGGCCGCAGGGACTCGCGGTACTCAATCCCCTCGAGCGCATCGTCCTCGAACCCCAGCGAGTCCGTGAGTGACGGGCCACTCTCATCGTCATCACCGCCGTCCAGTGATGTCGTGGCATAGGCCTGCGCAGACTCGATGCCCTCAAGGATCTCGTCCTCGGACACTCCGATCCGCTCAGCCAGTTCACGAACGGTCGGCGACCGACCCAGCTCGTGGGTGAGGTCCGTGGTTGCACGATTGAGCGCCATCCGCAGTTCCTGGAGTCGGCGCGGCACGCGGATGGCCCAGCCTCGGTCGCGGAAGTGCCGTTTGATCTCGCCGACAATCGTGGGAGTGGCGTACGTCGAGAACTCCACTCCTCGCCCGGTATCAAACCGGTCCACGGATTTGATGAGGCCGATGGTGCCGACCTGGACGAGGTCATCGTGGCTCTCCCCGCGATCGCGGAATCGTCGCGCGACGTGCTCCACGAGTGGAAGGTTCATCGTCACGAGCTGATCGCGAACAACGCGTCGACGCTCGGAGTCCTCCGGAAGCTGCGACAGTTCCGCGAGGAGTCGCTGTTCGATCTCGCGATCACGCTCCGACCATCGACCGCGGGGACGGACCTCCTCGCTCACGGCATCGTTCCGGTCCGCAGCGTGATCTCCAGGCTGCCGGAGACGTCGACGCGGGCATCCACCTCATCGACGAGGGCGGTGAGGACCGCCCAGGCAAAGCCGGATCGATCCGGAGTCCGGCCCGACGTTGAGATCGTCGACAGGTGGACGAGGAGGCCGCGCGACCCACCGGGTCCGGCGTACCCGCGCATGGTGCAGGTGAGCGGTGATCCGGGTGCGGCATCGGCGATGAGGAGTGCGGCTGCCTCGTCAACGGCCAGCCGCAGGTCGTCGAGTCGGTCGAGAGGGAAGTCCGCCCGGGCCGCCAGAGCAGCAGCCGCGGTGCGCATGAGGACGACGTAGGCGCTTGATGCGGGCACCGTGAGCGTGACCGGTGCCTGATCCACGTCGGCGTCGGGATCAGGGGGGACAGTCACGCGATCAAACTACCCCGCCGCGAGCGCTCTGAGAGCCTCCCCGGTCACCCGATGCACTGTCCACTCATCCATGGGGATTGCGTCGAGAGAGTGATAAAAGGCGATCGCCGACTCATACCAGTCCAGGACCCACCCCCGCAGGCGCCCGTAGCCGCGTTCGATGCAGAGGCGAGCCAGGGTGGACAGCAGGGCCTTGCCGTGACCACGGCCGCGCGCCTCGGGTCGGACGTAGAGGTCCTCGAGGTAGATGCCGTGGACGCCCTGCCACGTGGAGTAGTTGAGGAACCACAGGGCGAAGCCGACCGGCTCGCCGTCCTCCTCCGCGATGTGGGCGAAGACTGCGGGCGATGGGCCGAACAGCGACGCAAGGAGATGGTCCTCGGTGGCGTGCACCTCGTCGGGTGCGCGTTCATACTCTGCGAGCTCGCGGATCATCGCGAGGACGAGCAGGGGGTGGTGGCTGTCCGACCAGATCGTGCCGGGCAGATAGACCGGACCCTTGTCGAGGAGCGCGGCAGCGGACTCGACATGGTGCTCAGCGATGGCGCCGACCACCGGTCCGAGGCTGGAGGAACTCGCCCGAGGACAGTGCACCACGACATGGGGGGCACCGGAACGGGAGCGTCGGCCCCACGCGAGGGCGAACCAGCCGGGATTGCCACCCCGTGAGACGACGAGCGACTGCAGCACCGGGGCGAAGGGCGTCTGCTCGACGAGATCGAACCCGTCGCTGTGCCGGCGCAGCGGACGCAGGTGCTCAGGCGGCTGGTTGATCGGCACGATGTTCTTCGCGGCGTACTCCAGCAGCACATGGCCAACGTCCGGTTCAAGAGACGTGGCCGGAGTCACGCAGGCCACGGCCGTGCCATAGCGCCCCGAATCCTGGAGTGCCGCGAGTTGCGGGGCGTAGTGCTCCGCGACGAAGGGGTTGAACCGGCCGAGGTAGCGGTCCTGCCAGGTGACGATGATGCCGTCGGTCATGAGCAGGACATGGGCATCCACCTCGCGGGTGGCGGCGGAGTCGCCCGGAGTCCGATCAATCATCCGCTGCACAGCCGAGGGACTGATATCGACGAGGCGCACGCGCGAGCCCTGCCACAGTGTCCACGGGATCCGGCGATGCAGGCGCAGCCTCGGCCGTCGCACGGGGGCGGGCGTCCACGTCCGCTGCGGGGCGCGTCCTGCTGCGGGCTCGCACGCGCGCTGTCGAACCGCCGCCTCGGACACCTGTCTACTCCCCGCCGTCAATAGATCTGATCACATCGTACGAGTCACTGGTGGTAGTCAGTCGACTACGTGAATCCCCTGAAGGGGGGTACCCGTAGGGCAGGATCAGCGCAGCACACCACGATCGACGTGTTGAACGGAGAGCCATGAGTCACCTGTTCGAGCCACTCACCCTGCGCGGGCTCACCGTGCCCAACCGGGCCTGGGTGTCACCCATGTGCCAGTACTCCGCGGTCGACGGCGTCGTCGGCGACTGGCACCTCATGCATCTGGGGGCGTTCGCCGCGGGCCGCGCGGGTCTGGTGATGACGGAGGCGACCGCGGTGGTGCCGGATGGCCGCATCTCGCCTCAGTGCCCGGGGCTGTGGTCGCCGGAGCAGGCCACCGCGTGGCAGCGAGTTGTTGACTTCGTGCACGCCCAGCATCGACCGATCGGCATCCAGTTGGCGCACGCCGGCCGCAAGGGCTCCACTGATCGACCGTGGAACGGCATGGGCTACGTCGCACCTGATGCGGGCGGCTGGGTGACCGAGGCCCCGTCGGTGCTGCCGTTCGGTGATCTTCCGGCACCGCGCGCGATGACGATCCCGGAGATTGAATCCCTGGTGACGGCGTACGCCGATGCTGCGACACGCAGTGTGTCCGCGGGCTTCGACCTCATCGAGTTGCACATGGCGCACGGCTACCTCATGCACGAGTTCCTGTCGCCGTTGAGCAATGTCCGTGACGACGCCTACGGAGGTGACCTTGCGGGCCGCATGAGACTGCCGCTCGCGGTGGTAGGCGCGGTGCGCGCGGCGATCCCGGATGCGATGCCGCTGCTGGTGCGCATCTCCACAACCGATTGGGTCGAGTGCGGCTGGGATGTCGAGCAGTCGATGGAGTTGGTACGCCGCATGGCCGATGCTGGCGTGGACCTCATCGACGCCTCATCCGGCGGTCTGGATCCGGGCCAGCAGATCCCACGCGATGTGAACTACCAGGTGGATCGCGCGGCGTTGATTCGGGCGGCGACCGGCGTGCCCGTGGCGGCCGTCGGCATGATCAGTGCCCCCGCGCAGGCGGAGGGGATCATCGCCTCGGGCCGCGCCGATGCGGTGTTCCTCGCGCGGGAGATGCTGCGCGACCCGCACTGGCCGATGCGTGCTGCGGCCGAGCTCGGTGCGGAGGTCGACTGGGTGCCGCAGTACGCACGCGCGAAGGGGTAATTCCGCGCCGGTGGTCTGAGGCGCCTCGTCCGACTGACACGGGTGGCGTGGGGCTCTAGCCTGTGCCCCGTGCGCTTCCCTCATCCGCTCAGCCTTGCCACCGCCATCCTGGCGATGACCACCGCCGGAATCCTCGTCCCGCCGTCGTGGGCGAGCGCGAGCGAGTCCTCGACTGCTGGTGGCCGTGACTCTGATCGTGTGGTACCGCATGCCCCGTCGGCCGCACCCGCCACCGCTGAGGCGTCGTTGAGCCTCACCCTCCGTGCGGCGCAGCCGGCTCCGACCGGCAAGGATGCGGAGGATCCCTTCCTGTCGGCCGTCGCGGGGGAGACGACGATCCTCGTCGTCAGCCTGCGTGCGCTCGCGATCGCCGATCGCACGTCGGCGACCTCCGCCCCGTCGTTCGCCCTCACCCTCCCGGCCGGCCTCACGTTCGCCTCGGTTGCGGATTCCCTCGATCCCGAGGTCACCGGTTCCTGGTCGTGCACGGGCACGACGACCGTCGCGTGCGCCCTCGGGGTCACCCGCACGACCCCCGGCCGGATGGTCGAAGGCCAGGCGGC
>CAZLHZ010000008.1:9645-11489 GCA_964559285.1 uncultured Actinomycetes bacterium
TCAAGGCCGGCGCCGCTGCTGTCCCCGGTGCCGACCTGGGCGACCTCACGGTGAGCGCTTCGGTCAAGGCGAAGGACACTGGCGGCACGATCCGCACCCTCACCGCAACGGCGACCCTGCCGGTGACCGGTGCTGCGGCGATTCCGTCAGACATCCTCGTCCGTGAGATCCCGGTCCCAGCCGACCGCCAGCGCAATGTCCTCACCGTGCGCACCGTCGTGCTCGGCGACCTTGATGCCTCGAATCCAGCGGTCACCGTCAAGGGACTCGTTCCCGACGGCGCCAGCAACGTGACGGTTGACCCGACCGACGACTGGACCTGCAGTGACGCGAAGTCCTGGTCCTGCGTCTCGAAGGGGACCCTCGATCCCGGCACCCCCTCCGATGTCACCGTGCGGTTCGCCGTGGCCAAGGGTGGGGACTCCGTGCAGTGGACGGTGGGGACGTCGTACAGCGGGGGCAAGGCCACTCAGAATGCGCAGATCCCCGGTGGATTCGTCGTGCGTCAGCCCCGTGCCGTGCTTGACCCCGCAGCCTTCGACGTCCAGATTCGCTCACCGAAGGGACAGGGCATCACCATCGGCGGTGACCATGTCCTCCAGGTCGTCGTCGCCAACCGCAGCTCCGATGCCTACACCCCGCACCTGACGCTCAACGTGCCTGACGGCCTGCGCCTGCGCGAGTCCAGCACGACGTGGGACTGCACTGGCAGCACCGATATCGAATGCGACGGGCCACGCCTCGCTGCCGGAGCAGCCTCGGACTTCATTCTGCGGCTTGCTGCGGATCGGTCGATCAAGCCGGGTGAAGCCGTCCTTGTCGCGAAGGTGACTCCCGGGAGCAACCCTGCGGTGCGCCACCCGCTCCACGTGCTTGATCCAGGCGACCCGATTCCCGCCGTCGACCTCAAGCGGTTTGTCCGCGGATCGAGTCGCCCGTGGAATGACGGCCGCGCGATCAACGCGCCCGTCGGTCAGGACACGAAGTACCGCGTCGTCCTTCGCAACGTCGGGGGCGTCCCTCTCGAGGTCGGCAAGGCGTTCACCGCAGGGCAGACCGCGGATCGCGGAGTGCGTTTCATCGCCGTTGATGGTGCTGATGGCAGCGAGTGCTCGATCACGGCCGGCGGGATCGCGTGGACCTGCACGATGCCGGCGGCGACACCACGACCCGTCGGTGCCGTCGTCGGCTCCGTGACAGTGACGGTGCGTCCCTCGGATCGATTCGATCAGGTGCCCCTCAGTCCCGTGTCGGCTCGCGTGGCCGGGTCCACTGCTGACGCCGTTCTCGCACCGGTGGAGATCCGGGGCATCGTCGATGTCCTGCCACTGCGCGTGCATACGTCGCTCACCGGAGGGATCACCGTCGGTGGCCGCGCCACGGCGACGATGCGAGTCCGCAACGCCTCCAGTCGCACGGTCACCGGCATCGTCGTCGTCGGCAACCTTCCCGCGGGAGTGAGCGCGACGGCTGAGGACTCGACCGGCTGGGGCTGTGTCCCCAGCCGCGAGCAGATCTCGTGCACCTACGCGGGTCGAGTCAAGGGCGGTGACCGCACGGGTGCGGTGCGACTCCTGCTGACGGCCGACCGCGGCGCCCTCGTCGGAAGTCGCCTCATCCGCTGGGTTGCCACCGGAGTGTCGCCATCGACGGCCAGCGGCAAGGGGGCCACGCGCATCGCGATCCATGGCCGGGCGAAGGTCATCGCAGAGGCCCTGCCCTCGAGCATCGGGGTCCGGTCGCCGCGAGCACGTGCGACAAGGGTCATCCTCCATGTCGAGTCCAAGACGCCCCGCAGTCGTGTCTGGCGCCACAAGTGGGAGCAGGCGTGTCTCACCGCAGCT
>CAZLHZ010000008.1:11499-17811 GCA_964559285.1 uncultured Actinomycetes bacterium
TTCCCGAGTGCGCGAATGCCAGCACGCGATCCGTGCGCATCATCGAGTCACAGCGCAAGAACTCCCTCGCCCGCATCCCGGTGACCCGTGAGGATGCGATCTACGTCTTCAAGGTGACCGCACGCGATGGCAGTGCCGGCGTCGTCGACTACGTCACCGTGACCGCTGCAGGCTGGACCGATTCCGTGCGCCCCGCGCTGCCTCGCATCGATGCCCGCACTGGACTCACGCCGGTCGCGGTGCCGCGCGTGGCTGCCGAGACCGCCGTGGGGATTCCGGTGCGCGAACTTCGAGCGCGAACCCACGTCCGGGGATGGCTCGAGGCGGAGGCACGTGAGGCGAGCGCTCGCGCTGTTGCCGCCACGACAACTGCGACGCCCATCGATGTCACGCTCCTCAATCTGGCCCGGTTCGTCCGGCCGATGGCCAGTCCCCTCAAGGTGGCCATCACCGGGGGCGCCCTCATCGATGCGACGAGCGGCCAGACCGTGTCACTGCCCGCCGTCACCTCCGGCGGCACCGCCCCCTACACCTACGCATGGGACCAGATCGTTGGGACCAAGCCCGACCTCTCCTCGACCACGGCGAGCTCGGTGACCCTCGTCGGCGAGTCGGGACACAAGGTCGCGACGTACCAGGTGACCGTGACAGACGCCAATGGCCAGACGGCCACCGACACGGTCACCCTCGTCTTCAATCCGTCCATCACGACCCAGTTCTGCTCCATGTGGAACAAGGCGGAGTCCGGAATCTCATCGATGACCCGCCAACTCGGCGGTGGCCTCGAGGCGAAGTTCAAGCAGATTGAGGTCAGGAATCGCCGTGTCGGCGGGCACGCTCAGCGCACCCTCAACCTGGGGTTTGGGTGACCTCGCCGTGAGTGATGCGGGCCTCGTCATCGGACTCGCCGAGGCCTCCGGTGGGTCAGCGACACTGAACGGCCGCTTCACGGTCCGCTCCTTCGCCTTCCTCCCGCTCCCCTCGACCTGGTGGTCGACGACGAAGGTGATCTTCTCGGTCGCCAGCGGTCAGACAGCAATCTCGCTCGTAGCGAATGCTGATGGACCCGGAGGGGCGACGGCGTCGCTGTCCGGCTCAGTGTCCTCCGACGGCACATTCAAGGTCACCGGAACGGCCAACGACATCGTGTCCATCGGCGATGGTGAGGTGGACGCCAGCGGAACGATTCAGCTCAAGGAGGCGGGCGGCCCGCTCAGTGGCTCACTCAAGGGCTCGCTCGCATCACCGGCCACGATCGTCGATGGCGTCACCATCCCGAACCTGTCGATCGTGTGGGACACCAATGCCAGCACGATCGTCAGTGGTACCGGAACCCTGCAGTTCGAGGCGGACGGCGACACGATCGAGCTTGACATGTCGGTGAACTACTCCTCGGCCAAGGACTGGAACCTCAAGGTCAAGGGCGGCGGAACTGCCGTGTGGCAGCCCGTGTCCGGCCTGGAGATCACCCCCTCGGACTTCAGCGGATCTCTTGTGCGGGCATCGGGGGACTACGACTGGCAGATCGAGGCGAGCCTTGGCACGCCCTGGCAGGTCACCGACGCGCTCACGATCTCGAGCCTGTCGGTGACCATCGCGAACTCATGCCCTGCCTCGGTCAAGCAGGCCGTCACCTGCCCCACGGCAGACACGTATCTCGGCGTGGCAGGCACGGCGACGATCGACTCCGATCCTGTGGCCGCCTTCACCGCCGATATCGCCGGTGTCATCGCACTCGGCGGTGGCAGCGGCATGTCGCTCGCAGCCTCCATCGATGGGGACGTCACGATCACGTCTGGGCTCGATCTGACCAATGCAACCCTCACGGCGACCTACGGAATCGACTCGGATGATGCGGGGCCGAGCATCTCGAAGACGACCGAGGGTGGATTCACCGTCTCCATCACGGCTGATGTCGACGTCGCGAGCGTCGGCTCGTTCACGGAGCTCCAAGTCAATGTGACCGGTGACGGATGGTCGTTCGCTGCCTTCAGCAGCGGTGTCCAACTGGGGGATCCGGACTCCTATGGAGACTTCGGCAAGTCGGTCGTCGCCTACTCCTCGATGGCGACGACGGTCACTGCCCCGGCGTCATTGGGAATCGATCCCGTCATCTACGTCACCTGCGGGCCCACCGGAACACCCCCCAGTGGGAAGGTCTGCGCCGGCACGGTCTACGTCTCCGGCAGCTACACGGCACCCGGATGGTTCACCACCGCGGTGGGAGGCGAGCCGCTGACGGCAGATGCCCTCGTCGAGATCGACCCCTCCGACGGGACATTCGACGCCATCGTCAACGTCCCGTTGGGCTCCGGCACCTCCCTGCCCACCGGGGGGAGCAGTTCCCTCACGACCGGCTCGCTGTTCTTCCAGCTCCAGCAGGTGAGCGGCCATGTCATCGTGACCGCCGGGGGAGATGTCGACCTCGGGATGCCGAGTGCATCGTTCGGCAGCAATCCCCCGACGCTGCAGATGGACATGTCCTACGACGTGTCATCGGACACTCTCCAGGCGGCCCTCACCTACAACGATCCGGCCGGCTGGCAGGACGCGTTCGGCATGCCTGGCCTCGACCTCTTCCAGCTCACCGTCGCCCTCCAGATCAATCTCGACACGCTGACCCCGGCGCTGGGCCTCAGTGCTGACGCTGACCTGCCGGGGACAGTCGAGAATGCCTTCTTCACCCTCAACCCGGGCACCCCGGTGCAGGCATTCGTGGACCTCTCGCTCGACACCCCCTGCCTTGGAGTCTCCATCGGGACGCAGGGGCCGGGCGAACCCGTGGCGTTTGCGGTCGGTGGCGGAGTTCTCACTGCGTCGTTTGTCGAGCTGTACGTCGCGCCTGACGGATGCATGATCGGCACGACCGTCTACCCGGCTGGCTACCGCTTTGCCTTCGACGGGACCATCCTCGACGTCCCGGTCGCTGCCAATGTCGAGGTGGGGCTCGATCCGGTGAGCATTGATGCCACCCTGTCCGTGGGTTCCTTCCAAGTCGGTCCGTTGCTCGTCGACCAGACGCAGATCGGGATCGACTTCGTGAGCAAGGTCAAGGATGAGATCTCGTTCAGCGGCGGATTCCAGCTCTTCAACACAGGGGTGACTGCCTCGGGCGAGCTCGACTATGAGGAGGCGACGAACACCACCTCTGCATCACTCGATGTTGATGTCACCAACTTCGGGGTCAATGGCTTCGAGCTAAAGAATGCCGACATCAGTGTGTCTCTCACATCGTCACCGGGGAGCACGGACGTCGAGTTTGACGGATCGGCATCGATGGACATCCTCGGTGACACCCTTGACATCAAGGAGTTTGACTTCACGGTTGAGAACAACGTGGTCACCGCTGTGTCGGCCGATGTCACCACGGCATTAGCACTGGGTGGCGGCATCAGCTTTAGCGGCGCATTCAACCTGTCCTACACCGCCACACCGCAGGACTTCACCATGGCCGCTGATGTCACCGTGTCGATGGATGACTTCACCCTGTCCAGCGCCAAGCTCAGCATCACTCCGTCATGTGCCGATGTTGATGCAAGCCTGGATATCCCTGGTTTGCTCAGTGCCAGTGTGGGCGGCTACGTGATCTACGGGGCCGACTGCACAGTGACCGATGCGCTGACCGGTGTCACGACCTCAATCAATGGGACGAACGGTGCGTTCTGCGTTTTTGTGGACAACGTGGAGTTGGCCGTTGGGGCCTTCCAGTCCAGCGGCTCGGCAAGCCTGAGCAACAATGGTGATGAGGACTGCTCGGGCACGGCGACGACAGCGGATGACATCGTCGGCACGATCGACGTTGAACTCATCCTGGGTGCACAGTCGGTGAGCAATACGGCCCATGTCTCCGGTGTGTTCAACTCGGACGGGACCTACTCCTTCACCGGGACTGATCAGCTGAACATCGGCGGCTTCAACCTTGACATGTCGGTGACCGCTGCCAAGGACGGCAACGGCGAAAGGGTGGAGGGCTCAGCCGAGCTCCAGATGCTGGACAATGACCTCACCTTCAGTGGTGAGTTCTCCACTGAGAACGGTGCCGTGTCGGTTGTGCTCGAGGCACAGGCGGACCCCCTCAGCCTCGGCGGCTTCGACCTCGGCAGTGGAGCGGTCCGGCTTGCGCAGACTCCAGATGAGTTTGGCATGACCTTCTCGATGAACCTCAACGTCGGGGTCGCGAGCATGCAGTCGACCCTCACCTTCAACGAGGTGAACGGGGACTACCTCTTCTACACCTATGTCGATCTCACCCTCGGCATCCCGGGAATCATCTCGGCCAGTGCAGCGGGCTCGTTCACCAACTGCAGTGACTCGACCTGCCAGGCCTTCGGCGGCTACACCCTCACGGCCTCGGTCTCCTTCACCTTCGGTGGCTGGTCCTACACCTCGCCGGAGTTCGAGATCTCCACCGGCGGGCAGTTCAGCTTCAGTGTCTCTGATAGTCGCTGCTGCGAGTCCACGTCGGCAACGGATGTTCTCGGTGTCAACTGGTGGACGGCCAATGACTCGTGGAGTGTGAGCCTGACGGTCAACGAGAGTGGCGTGTCCGGCAGTGCCAGCGGCGAGGCGACGATCTACAGCCAGGAGGTCGCGCTGAAATACCCCTGCGGTCCGTGGTACTGGGTCTTCAAGGACTGGTGCTCCTACCCGGTGACCAACTGGGGCACCGTGGGAGCCAGTGCCTCGATCAATCCGTGGAGCTTCTGCTTCCGGATCGCCGGGAGCCCGTGGATCTGCATCTAGTCCCCCAACTTCCCGTGTCTGGGTTGCCTTCACCGCAGCAGGGGCCCGACAATCGCCCCACCGGAATGACGAAGGGATGGACGCCATGTCGAGGATGAGGTCACGCGGGACCCTGTCGCGCGTCACGGGGATCATCGCCAGTGTGGGGCTTGCGGCGTCGCTCGTGCCCGCGATGGCGACGGCCCAGCCGTCGACCCGACCGGCGGCCAATCCCCCGACGGCTGGTGCGAAGTGCACCACGGCCGGTCGGGTCTTCACTGAGACCAGCGGCCAGCAGTGGACGTGCACCAGGCAGGGCACGAAGCTCGTGTGGAAGCTCACGAAGGCCCTGCCGCAGGACGTCGGGACCCAGCCGATCCCCAAGGACGGCGTGTGGTTCACCAATCCGGGCTTCCCCAAGGACCTTCCGCCGCCGATGTGGCGGGGCCCCGAGGGCAAGGGCAAGGGCGAGGCGCCGTGGTTCCGCTACAACTGGGACGTCACGACGGCTGCGGCCGTGGGCCCAACCTGCCCTGCCGGTTCCAAGCCGCTCACGAGCTATGCCATGGACATCGGCCGCCTCGACTCGATCACCCCGCAGGGGTTTGTGCAGCCCGGCAGTCACGCCACACCGGTGCCGCACATGTACTACCAGACGGGGGCACCGAGTGCGGCCGATGAGGCAGCCGGCTTCGTCTCGGAGCGCGTGCCGGTCTATGCGATGGCCGACATGACCCTGCGCGGGGTCGCCAAGTCCTACAGCTCCGGTCAGGACAAGTTGGAGTACATGCTGAGCTTCTCCGTGTGCGGGAAGATCTGGGTCTTCCACGCCCACCTCGGCGAACTCGTCCCCAAGATCATGAACGCGTTTCCCACCGCCCCCAACAAGGAGCCGATGGGCTGCAGCGTTAAGGCGTGCACGATGTTCTACTTCCTCAAGATCCCCTTCAAGGCCGGGGACCGCATTGGCACCTCGAGTGGGTGGTCCGGTGGCTTCGATGTGGGACTGGAGGATATGTCGGCACCGTCCCCGGGGCGCCTGGATGCCAAGCGCTGGACGCCGCGGTGGGCTGCGAGCCGCTGCCACATTGACTACTACGCGGATCCCGCCAAGCGCGAGGCCCTCGAAGCGAAGCTGAGCGGCCCCTCGTGCGGTCAGCTCGCCTCGGAGAAGAAGGGCACTGCGGCCGGGGTGTGGTTCACGACGGCGGACTGCCCGGGGTCGATGCCCGGCAGCGGCTGCCCCGCCGAGCGGGAGGACTACCACCTGTCGCTGGTGCGTGACACCGGAACCGCCGCCAGCTGGGTCTTCTCCGTCGGCACGGAGACGGCAATTCCGGGCCTCGGCGGCGGGGTCTACGCGTTCACACCCGCCGCTAGCGGGGTCAACAATCGCACCTTCGACAAGGTCGTCATCGCCTCGGGCGCGTCGGGCACGACCGCCTGCTATGACGCGCTCACCGTGCGCGGACCCAACCAGCCCCCGACGATGCCCACGGTCTACCTCAGGCTGACCAAGGTCGACTCCGACACCGAGCGGGTCACCATCTGGGCCGATGAGACCGGGGCGGACTGCACCACCCAGTCGCC
>CAZLHZ010000009.1:0-13404 GCA_964559285.1 uncultured Actinomycetes bacterium
GTCCGTAGTAGATCGCCGAATTCGGACCGGCGGCGTAGAGACGGGCGGCTGCGCGCAACTCCTCGGCCGACACCCCCGCCGACTCGGCCACGACCTCCGGACTGTTCTCCGGCTGCCGGATGAAGGCCTCCCACTCGGCGAACGACTCAGCATCGCAGCGGGCAGCCACGAACTCCCGATCGACGAGCCCCTCGGTGACGATGACGTGGGCGAGGGCGTTGACGACGGCGACGTTGGCACCGGGCTGCAGTTGCAGGTGATGCTCGGCCTCGATGTGCGCCGAGCGCACCAGATCGATGCGCCGCGGGTCGATGACGATGAGCCGGGCACCTTCGCGCAGGCGGCGCTTCATGCGGGAACCGAACACCGGGTGCGCATCGGTCGGGTTGGCACCGATGAGCAGGATGACGTCGGCGTGGGCGACGGAGCGGAAGTCCTGGGTCCCGGCTGAGGTGCCGAAGGTCTGCTTGAGGCCGTAGCCCGTCGGCGAGTGACAGACCCGCGCGCATGTGTCGACGTTGTTGTTGGCAAACGCGGCGCGGATCATCTTCTGGACGACGAAGACCTCCTCGTTGGTGCAGCGCGAGGAGGTGATGCCTCCGATGCTCCCGCGTCCATATGCCTGCTGGATGTCCTGGAACCGGCGAGCGGCGTACGCAATGGCCTCATCCCACGACACCTCGCGCCACTCGTCGAGGATGGATTCACGCACCATCGGGGTCGTCACGCGATCGCGATGGGTGGCGTAGCCCCAGGCGAAGCGACCCTTGACACATGAGTGGCCCTCATTGGCACCGCCGTCCTTGCTCGGCACCATGCGCACCAGCTCATTGCCGCGCAGCTCGGCGTTGAAGGAGCAGCCGACTCCGCAGTAGGCGCAGGTGGTCTTGACCGTGCGCGTCGGCATGCCGAGGTCGATGACGGACTTCTCCTGCAGGGTGGCCGTGGGGCAGGCCTGCACGCACGCACCGCACGACACGCACTCACTGCCCATAAATGACGTGCCGCCCGGGCTGACCTTGGAGTCGAAACCCCGACCCTCGATGGTGAGGGCGAGCGTGCCCTGGATCTCATCGCAGGCGCGCACACAGCGGCTGCACACGATGCACTTGGACGCATCGAAGCTGAAGTAGGGATTGCTGTCATCGGTCGGTGCATCCAGATGTGTTGCGACCGGTTCGTAGCGCACCTCACGCAGGCCGGTGACCCCGGCCATGTCCTGCAGCTCGCAGTCACCGTTCGCTGCACAGGTGAGGCAGTCGAGCGGGTGGTCGGAGATGTAGAGCTCCATGATGCTGCGTCGCACACGCTCGACCCGCTCGGTCTGGGTGTGCACGACCATGCCGGGTTCAACCGGGGTCGTGCACGAGGCCGGGGTGCCGCGGCGGCCGTCGATCTCGACGATGCACATCCGACAGGAGCCGAAGGGGTCAAGGGAGTCGGTTGCGCACAGCTTCGGCAACGGCACACCCGCGAGGGCGGCAGCGCGCATGACGGAGGTGCCGGCTGGCACGGGCACGGTGATGCCGTCGATGTCGACGAGCACCGTGGGTGCCGTTGCCGCACCCGCGGGCAGCGGGGTACCGAGATCAGGTTCATGCAGCAGCGTCATCGCGCACCTCCCATGTCAGCACCCGCCACCTGCTCGAGGTGCCGCGCCATCGCACTGCGCACCGGCAGCGGGGTGAGCCCGCCCATGGCGCACATTGATCCATCCGTCATCGCCTCGCACAGGTCTTCCAGCAGCACGAGGTGCCGATCGCGTTCTCCATCATCGTCCGCGGCGAGAATCCGGTCGATGACCTCGACCCCGTGCACCGAGCCGACCCGACACGGGGTGCAGCGTCCGCAGGACTCACGCGCGCAGAACTCCATCGCCCATCGCGCCTGCGCACCGAAGTCGATCGTGTCGTCGAACACCACGAGACCGCCGTGGCCGAGCATGCCGCCGATCTCGGCCAGTGATTCGTAGTCCATGCGCACATCGAGCTGCTCCGGGCCGAGGTAGCTGCCAAGCGGTCCGCCCACCTGCACGGCACCGATCGGTCGACCCGTCCGCGTGCCGCCACCGAATCCCTCGACCAGCTCGCGCAGGGTGATGCCGAAGGACACCTCGACGAGCCCGCCGCGCGCGATGTTGCCCGCAAGCTGGAAGACCTGCGTGCCGCGGGAGCGATCGATTCCCCATGATTGGTACGCCGCCGAGCCGTCGGCCACGATCGCGGGGATGCTCGCCAGGGTCAGGACGTTGTGGACGAGGGTCGGCACGTCGAACGCACCGGACAGGGCAGGGATCGGCGGCTTGGGGCGCACCATCCCGCGGCCACCCTCGATGCTCGCGAGCATCGCCGTCTCCTCACCGCACACGTAGGACCCGGCACCCGCGACGATGCGGACATCGAACGCGCGGCCACTGCCGAGCACATCGGGTCCGAGCCAGCCGTGGGCGCGCGCCACCTCGACGGCCGCGCGCATCGTGGCGATCGCGGCGGGGTACTCCGAGCGCACGTAGACGATGCCCTCCGCGGCCCCCACGACCAGCCCCGCGATCGCCATGCCCTCGAGCAGTCCGAGCGGATCCCCCTCCATCACCATGCGATCGGCGAAGGTGCCGCTGTCACCCTCGTCCGCGTTGCAGCACACGAGCTTGCGGGTCCCCTCGGCGTCGCGGACCGTGCGCCACTTGATCCCGGCGGGGAAGCCTGCGCCGCCGCGACCGCGCAGACCCGAGGCGAGGACCTCACTGATGACGTCGTCGTCCGCTGCCGTCAGGGCCGCGCGCAGTCCGCGCAGGAGACCGTGCTCGACGGCGGCGTCATGATCGAGGGGGTCGATGACCCCGAGCCGCGCGGTGATGGACCGCGTCTGGGCGGTGAGCCACGGCAGCGCGTCGACCGGGCCGAGCGCGAGCGGGTGGGCGGGGGCGCCCGCACCGATCTCGAGTAGTCCGGCCGCATCCGCCGGTGTCACCGGGCCGAATCCCATCCAGCCCGCGGGGGTGTGCACCTCCACGAGCGGCTCCTGCCACAGCAGGCCCCGGGATCCGGTGCGCACGAGCTCGAGGGTCACTCCCGCCGCGTGGGCCGCGGTGCGCAGTGCAGTCGCCACCTCGTCGGCACCGACCGACCGCGCCACACTGTCCGCGGGAACCCGCACCCGCAGGGATGCGGAGCCGGCCGCGCCCGACCCACCCGTCCCGGTCCCGTCCGTCGGCCGCCACACACCGGCCGATGCGACCGCCCGGTCCAGCACCGCCGCCTCCAGCACCGCCCGGTCCAGCACCGCCCGGTCCACCCGGCTCAGCAGCCGTCCCTGCACCATGGCCGCCGGACCGAGCGCGCACGCCCCCAGGCACGCCACCTCATGCACCTCGACGGTTCCGGACGCGACCGACGGGGCCCCGGGACCGGCGTACCCCAGCAGCTCACGCGCCCCCACCGATTGGCACGCCTCCGCGCAACAGATCGCCACACTCACCTCGGGCGGCGGGGTCCGGCGCAGGTCGTCGTAGAACGTGAGGACCCCGTGGACCTCGGCCCGCGACACGTTGAGATCCCCGGCGACACGCGCCACGGCCGCCTCGGGGACGTATCCGCACACGGCCTGCACCGCCTGCAGCGCCGGCAGGATGAGCCGCTCGGCAGGGGGGAGGGTGCGCAGCGCCTCGGTGATCAGACCCGCGAGATCGCCCGCGAGATCACCTGCGCCCTCGCCCGCATGAGCCGCACCCGGAGCCACCATGCGCTCAGGATAGTCAAACGCTCGTTAGCCTCATCCGCGATGAGCATGAGCCAACGGGCCCGCGGGGTGCGGCTGAGCGCGACCGGGCGCGAGGAGGTCGTCGACACCCTCGCCGTCGAGGAGCCGCTGGAGATCCGCGTCGGCGATGGGCACAGCACCCTCGCCCGGGTCGTCACCATGCGCACTCCCGGGGCAGATCTCGACCTGGCCCTGGGCTGGCTGCGGGCTGAGGGGGTCGTACGCCGACCCCGGGACGTCCTCGTCGCACGCAGCTGCTCCGACAGCGAGCTCACCGAGGAGCAGCGCGGCAATGTCGTCGTCGTCGACCTCGCGGCGGAGGCGGTACCGCGACTGACCGGTCTGGACCGGATGGCCCAGGTGAGCAGTGCCTGCGGGGTGTGCGGCAGCGACTCGATCGAGCGGGTGAGGGAACTGGCCGTGCGGGAACTGGCCGTGCCGGGGCCGGACGCAGCATCCCCTCCCCGCACCATGGCCCGCAGCACCCTGCTGGGTCTGGTCGATCAGCTGGCCGATGCCCAGCGCCTCTTCCGGCGCACGGGCGGCATCCACGGGGCCGCCGCCGCCTCCACTGACGGGCAGCTGCTCGCGGTACGCGAGGACGTCGGGCGGCATAACGCGGTCGACAAGATCCTCGGCTGGTCGCTCGTGGCCGAGGTCCAACCCGACGCCCTCGTCGTGAGCAGCCGGGCCTCCTTCGACGTCGTGCAGAAGGCGGTCGTAGGCGCGATCCCCATCGTCGTCACCGTGTCGGCCCCGTCCTCGCTCGCGGTGGACCTGGCCGCAGCCGCCGGGATCACGCTCGCGGGATTCGCCCGGGACGGCCGGGCCACGCTCTACGCCGGGGCCAACCGGATCACGGACTGACCGCTCCCGACCCCTCCCCCGCCCGCCCCCTCCACCGCTCGACGGAACGGTGTGGCTGCGGAACCCGGTGGTTCAGCAACCCCCCGGTTCCGTTGACGCGCGAGGGGCGCGACGCGCGAGGGGCGCGACGCGCGAGGGGCGCGACGCGCGAGGGGCGCGGGGGGCTTGCGTTTGACAGCACCCCGGACCGACCCCAGACTGTGGGCCACTGAAGGGGAGTACCCCCTCGATCCAGTGTCGTCATCACGAGACGCTCCGGAGCCACCACCCGGTGGCACCAGACGCCTCCGGTGCTGGAGCCGGGAGTCGGGCGAGTCGCTCGATCCCGGTGGCGGGAGACCTTCGGCTGGACAGTGCGCGGTCGCGTGCACTCGACGAGCCGGAGGCGCCATCTGATTCATCGCTCATGCGAGGTCCCTCGGACCGTTCGCTCGCGCGCCCATGTCGGGAACCTGCGATGAGGACCGTACGACTTGACCTAGTCCTGACCTTCGTCACATCCCTTTCTTCCATCAGGAGTGCACTATGAAGCGCATGAACACCACCACGACCCTGCGATTCCCCACCCTCACCGAGCACGGCTACGCCCTGCTCACCGACAAGGCCGCGCACCTGCGCGATGAGGTCCTGCCGTCCCTGCGTCCACTGCTCGTCGAGTGGGACCGCGACGAGCGCGTGGTCGCTGACTTCGAGCGCTACCAGGCCGAGCTCGACCACATCGAGCAGGTTCTGGCCGCCGCCACCCTCATCCGGCTCCAGTCGAGCACCGACGGTGTCGTGCGACTCGGTGACACGGTCGTCATCGAGACCCTCGACCGGGAGCACACGACGGTCGTCATCGTCGACCCCGAGGAGGCCATCCTCGATGAGGAGCGGGTGTCCTCCACCAGCCCGCTGGCGACCTCCCTGCTCGGCGCCCGCGCGGGCGACACCGTCGAGGTCTCCGCACCCAAGGGCGCGTGGCCCTGCCGGGTGATCTCCGTCAACGGCGTCACGAAGGCGGCGGCCGCCAAGGCCGCAGCATCGACGAGTGCGTCGCCGACCAAGGCCGCCAAGGCCCCGAAGGCCACCCGCGCCCAGAAGAAGGACGCGAAGAAGTAGCCGTCAGCTCGCCTGGCCGGGCTCCCCGGCCAGGCGAGCGTGCACGGTGCGGGCCACGTAGTGGTCGGCGAAGAAGGATGCGAACGGAATGGTGCCCGCGAGCACGACCAGAAGGGTCCGGCCGAGGGAGTACTTCATCCGGAAGCAGATGTCGATCGCGGTGACGACATAGATGATGAAGAACCAGCCGTGCAGGATCCAGCCGATGGAGTACCAGCCGGCCTGTCCATCGAAGATGTACTTGAACGGCAGACCGACCACGGTCATCACCGCCAGGAGCACACCGGTGACCCAAGCCATGATGCGGTATCTCAGAAGGGCGCCACTCACGATGGTGAGGCTACCTTCCGCGAGTCCAGCCGCCACCACCGCGCCCACATCGCGAGCGCGAAGGCACCGAACAGCCACCACTGGATGGCGTAGAAGAAGTTCGAGATCGGCAGGCTCGCCGCTGGCGGACCGATTGTCGGGGGCACCGGGTCCGGCACCGGCGTCGACGCAGGGGTCTGCTCGGCAAGGATGAGCATCCCGGGGATGAGATCCACCTGCCCCCACACCTCGCGCAGCACCCGCTCGTTGACCGCCAGCAGGGTGCCATCTCGCTGGACCGGTGCCTCCGCATAAAACGACTCGAAAGGCTGCAGCACCCCGAGCACCTCCACCGGTGCGGGCACAGGAGCGCGCACGGCAGCGGACTGCACATCCGGCACCCATCCGCGCACCACCGCCAGCGTGCGCCCATCAGCCGTCACCATCGGGGCGAGCACCCAGTCACCGACCGCACCCGACTGTGCTACACGCCCGGCCACGAGCACGGAGCGATCGACCGCGAGGCCACCCACTGCGGTCACCCGGCGACCAATCGACGAGGCGGGAAGGGGTCGACCGACCGGTGCGGCCACCTCGAGTGAGATGACGGACGCGAGGCTGGCCCGGTCCGCCGCCATCGTGTCGATCGCCCGGTACCACTGCCAGCGGCCGAGCAGGACACAGGTGACAGCGGCGATGATCGCCAGCAGGGTGAGAGCGATCCAGCGCGGGGTCACCAGGACCCGCAGCATGCGCTAGCCGTCCGCCCGAGTGTCACCGGCAGGTGCCGCCGTATCACCCGCCGGTGCCGCCGTATCACCGGCAGGTGCCGCCGCGTCACCGGCGGGAGCCGCCGCGTCAGCATCACCGCGCTGCCTGGCCCGCTCGATGATGTCGATGTCCGCCTGCCGAGCGCGATCCGACGGTCCCGGTGGGAGGTTCGGGTCGATCTTCTTCATCTGCTTGTTCATCGATCGATAGAGCAGCACCGCGGCCACGATGAGGAAGATGAAGGACAGGAAGCCCAGCAGTCCCGGAGTGACCCGCTCCGGATCGATCGGCGGCTGCTCCTCCGTCGGGAACGCAGCGAGCGCGGTCGTGAGGACCTGCCAGGGCGTGTTCATGGTGTCTCCTGTGAGTGGCCGGTGATTCCGGTGAAGAGGCAGTCCTCCGGTGTCGCGGTGCCGACAAGCGATCGCGCGAGCTGGAAGTCATCGGTCGGCCACACCGCGCGCTGCATCTCCAGCGGCACGGCGAACCACATGCTGTCCGGTGCGATCTGCGTGGCATGGGCGCGAAGTGCATCGTCACGGACGTCGAACCAGTCGGCAGCCGGCACGCGCGTCGTGAGCCGGTGCGCATCCTCGGGTCGATCCTCCCAGCGCTCCAGCCACTCGGCATAGGGCGACTGTGCACCGGCCTCGAGCATCGCCGCGTGCAGCGCCTCGACGCGACCCTTCGTGAACGTCATGTTGTAGTAGAGCTTGAGCGGCTGCCATGGCTCGCCACCGGCCTGCGGATAGCGCGCCGGATCAGCTGCCGCCTCGAAGGCCTCCACGGCGACCTCGTGGCAGCGGATGTGATCCGGGTGCGGATAGCCGCCGTTCTCGTCGTACGTCGTCATCACGTGGGGACGAAACTCACGCACGAGACGCACGAGGGGTTCGGCCACAACCTCCAGCGGCAGATCCGCGAAGCAGCCCTCGGGCAGCGGCGGCTTGGGGTCACCATCGGGCCAGCCGGAGTCCTCGAAGCCGAGCCAGGCGTGAGCGACACCGAGGATCTCGGCAGCGCTGGCCATCTCGCGTCGGCGTACCTCCGTCAGGCCGTGCTCCTCGACAGCGGGGGCTGCCGCCGGATTGAGGACATCCCCGCGCTCACCACCGGTGCAGGTGACGACGAGCACCTCAACCCCGGCCGCGACATAGCGGGCCATCGTCGCCGCGCCCTTGCTCGACTCGTCATCCGGATGGGCGTGGACGGCCATGAGCCGCAGCCCAGGGGGCAGGTCGGGAACGCGTCGGTCAGCCACGCGGTCTAGTGTCACAGAGGTTGGTGAGGATCGCGGAATGGGAGGGCGAATGGAGCAGTCGACCCCCGGCATGACTCCGGGCACACCCTCCGGTCAGCTGCCGCCGCACCTGCGCGCACGCTACGGCCTCGACCGACGTCGGCGTGGCCCGCTCGTCATCGCGATCATCCTCATCTCGGCCCTGGCGATCGCCCTCGGCTGGTCCTGGTGGTCGCTCTCCCAGCCGCGCGCAACCGGCACAGTCCTGCGCTGGGAGGTCATCTCGGCCGATCGGGTCGACATCACCTTCGAGGTACGCCGCGAGCCGGGGCAGACGACCTACTGCGTCCTGCGCGCCCAGGACTATGACCACATCGATGTCGCCTACACGGTCGTGGAGATCCCCGCGGGCGCGGCCTACCACCAGCAGGACTACCGGATGCGCACCCTCGCCCGGGCCCATATCGCCGAGCTCCTCACGTGCGCCGATGGTGCGCCTCCGGTTCGGGTGCTGCCGCCGCAGTTCCCGCCGGGAGTGGCTCCCCCGGAGCAGCCGTGGACCCCGTGACCGGGCGCCCCGGCAGCATCTGCGGCTAGCCTTGCCCCATGACTGATGTGCAGTGGCTCACCCAGGAGGCGTTCGACCGGCTCAAGGACGAGCTCGAGCGACGCGAGGGCCCCATGCGCAAGGAGATTGCGACGAAGATCGCGCTCGCGCGCGAGGAGGGCGATCTCAAGGAGAACGGCGGCTATCACGCGGCCCGTGAGGATCAGGGCAAGAACGAGGCCCGGGTGCGCCAGATCAAGCACATCCTCGAGCATGCGCGCATCGGCATGCCCGATGCGGACCCGGATGAGGTCGCGCACGGCAAGGTCGTGACGATCCGGTTCCTCGCCTTCGATGAGGAGGAGACCTTCCTGCTCGGCTCCCGCGAGGAGGCGGCGCACGCCTCGCTCGAGGTCTACTCCCCCACCTCGCCCATCGGTTCCGCCCTGCTCGGCAAGCGCGTGGGCGATCAGGCGACCTACAGCCTCGCCAACGGCAAGGAGATGACGGTCGAGGTCGTCACGGTCGCGGCGTACACCGGCTGATCAGTCCGCACTCAGTCGACGCGTACGGCGTAGCCGGCATCCCTCAGCCGCGCCAGCAGCTCATCACGGTGCCCCGGGCCGCGGGTCTCCACCTGCACGACGATGTCGACCTCGTCGACGGCCAGCCGCGGGTCGGTGCGCAGGTGGTCCACCTCGAGCACATTGCCGTCGGCGGCGCTGATCTGGCTGAGCAGCCCCGCGAGTGCACCCGGTCGATCCTCGATCCGCACCGACAGCGCGAGGTAGCGTCCCGCCGCCGCCATGCCGTGCCGAATGATGCGCAGCAGGAGCAGCGGGTCGACATTGCCGCCGGACAGGGTCGCGACAACCGGTGGCTCGAAGGCACTCGGCTCATCGAGGATCGCGGCCACCGCTGCCGCACCGGCTGGTTCGACGACGAGCTTGGCCCGCTCCAGCAGCAGGAGCACCGCGCGCGCGAGCGAGTCCTCCGACACGGTGCGGATCTCCTCCACCCAGTCCTCGACGATCGCGAACGGCACTGCACCTGGTCTGGGCACCGCGATGCCGTCGGCCATCGTCGCCATGCCGGGCAGCGCGAGCGGCTGACCGGCGACGAGTGAGGGTGGGTACGCCGCAGCGCCGGCGGCCTGCACACCCACGACCGTCACATCAGGTCGCTGCTCCCGCACGGCGAGGGCCACCCCTGCCAGCAGTCCTCCGCCACCGGTGCACACGACGATGGTGCGCACGTCCGGGCACTGCTCGAGGATCTCCAGTCCGACGGTCCCCTGTCCGGCGATGACATCGGGGTGATCGAAGGGGTGGATGAAGATGGCGCCGCTGGCATCGGCGTACTCCTGCGCGATGACGAGGGATTCGGCCAGGGTCGCGCCCGCGAGCTCGACCTCGGCACCGTAGGCGCGGGTCGCCTGCATCTTGGGCATGCTCGCGCCCTCGGGCATGATCACCGTCGCGCGGACACCGAGCAGCTGTGAGGCGACCGCGACACCCTGCGCATGGTTTCCGGCGCTCGCGGCGATCACCCCGCGTGCCCGCTCCTCATCGGTGAGCCGACTGATGCGGGTGTAGGCACCGCGGATCTTGAACGAGCCGGCTCGCTGCAGGTTCTCGCACTTGAGGAGGACCTGTCCGCCGACACGATCACTCAACCAGCGGGCCCCGGCCAGCGGGGTGGGGCGGATGACATCGGCGAGCAGTGCCTGCGCTGCACGAATGTCATCGAGGGTGACCTCGGCCATGGTGGTCATCCTGACACCTCAGGGGCGGCCGGGGGCGGATAGCGTGACGCCCGCGTGACGTCATCTGTCAGATGTCACCAGTCACACGGGAGAATCGATGGCCGCCGGACACGTCATCCTCATCGGCGCACCGCGCAGCGGGGCCGGCATGCTCGCGCGCCTGCTCGACTTTGCACCCGATGCCGTTCCCGGTCCGCTCTGCAGCGGGCATGTCATTGACGAACTGCCTGGGATGTCCGTGCAGGAGCGTGACTTCACATCGCACCGGCTCACCGCCGCCGACGTCACCCCCGAGGCGGTGGCTGCACTCCGAGCCGCCTATGACGCGCGCGAGGACGGCGATGAGATTCGCGCCACGATCGACTGGAATCCCCGACTCGGTCTGCGCCTGGGCTTCCTCGCTGCGGCACTGCCCGAGGCACGATTCGTCATCGTCCTGCGCAAGCCGATGCCGACGATCGCCAGTCTCAGCCAGGCGTGGCGGGTGAAGCAGTTCGCGACGGTGGAGGATCTTCCCGGCTGGTGGGGTGAGCCGTGGTCGTTCGGTCTCGTCCCGGACTGGCGCGAGTCCATCGGCGCACCGCCGCATGAAGTGTGCGCGCGGCAGTGGGCGGGCTATATCACCGCCATCCTCGACGACCTGGCCGACATCGATCCAAGCCGCTACACCGTGACGTCCTACGAGCGGCTGATGGATGATCCCGACGTCGAGGTGGCACGCATCTCGGAGTTCGCCGGGATCACCGATGTCGATCTGCCGGATGAGCTCCCGCTGTCACGGACCACCCTCACCCCACCCGATCCGCACAAGTGGCGCCGTGAGGCGAGCGAGATCAGCGCGGCCCTCAATGTCATCAAGGAACCGGTACGCCGATTCATCGCCTTCCGCGACGAGCACGCTCCCGAACCAGAAGAGGTCGACAGCGAGCCTGCACAGCCGAAGCAGGTGCAGACGCGGGCCACCCAGGCCAGCGACGGAACGCCGTTCTCGAGCAAGCACACGAACACATTCCCTGATCTGCTGGGCCAGGCCGGATCCTCAGTCATCGTCACGACCTACAAGTCCGGTCACGTCATCCTGCTGCGAGCCGATGAGACGGGCAAGCTCAACACCGAGTTCACGTCCTACAACCGCCCCATGGGGGTGTCCGCGGCAGGAAGTCGCCTGTCGATCGGCACCGGCACAGCGGTGCTCAACATGTCGAACACGCCCGCGCTGGCGAAGGCCCTCGATCCGCCGGATGCCCATGACGCCGTCTACACGACGCGCTCCGTCATCACCACGGGTGATGTGGCGATCCACGAGATGGTGTTCGCCGGCGATGACCTGTGGTTCGTCAACACTCGGTTCTCCTGCATCTGCACCCTCGACGTGAACTACTCGTTCATCCCGAAGTGGCGCCCACCGTGGATCAGCGTGCTCGCAGCAGAGGACCGCTGCCATGTCAACGGCCTGACGCTTCGTGACGGAGTACCGCGCTATGCCACGGCACTGTCACAGACCGACACGGCGAACGGATGGCGCGAGCTCAAGGGCACCGCCGGACTCATCATCGACATCACGACCAATGAGCTCATCACGACCGGTTTGGCAATGCCGCACAGCCCGAGGTGGTACGACAACCGCCTGTGGGTCCTGGAATCCGGCAAGGGTGGACTCGCGACGGTGGACATCGCGACCGGTGAGGTGACGACGGTCGCGGTGCTCCCCGGGTTCACCCGCGGCCTCGCCTTCCTCGGTCGCTACGCCCTCATCGGACTCAGCCAGGTGCGCGAGTCAGTGTTCAAGGACCTCCCGGTGACGCAGGCGACGGCGGAGCGCAACTGCGGGGTGTGGATCGTCGACACGGTCACGGGACGCATCGAGGGCTTCGTCAAGTTCGACGGAGTGGTGCAGGAGATCTTCGACGTGCAGATCCTCAGCGGACGGCGTTGGCCCACGATCCTGCGCGAGCCCACCGACCTCACCCAGAACAGTTTCGTCCTGCCACCGGAGGCGCTGCGGCAGGTGGACACAGGCAAGGTCGGCCCGTCGTAGGGGGGCAGGGTGACGCATCGCGCGTCAGCTTCCGATCTCGCGTCAGCCCCCGATCGCGCCACCGCTGCCGGGAAGTCCCCTGGGGCTGGTGAGCCTCGCCCGACTCGCAGCCTCCCGTCCGGCCGTGGTGGCTGATCCCGCGCTGCCGCGCACCGCACCGGAGTAGCCCGACCACGAGCCGCGAGCGCGTGAGGTAGCGCGATGGAAGGAGCGCACCTCGGCCTCCTTCTTGCGCAGGACGAGGGCCCCGGTCGTGCTGCCGGAGGCATCCACATCGACGGCCACCTCGACCGCCTGCTCGGCGACCTGCTCCACGACCTGCTCGCGGGCCTCCTTCAGCCGCGCGGTGATGCGGCTGATGAAGGCCTGGTAGAACGCGGCACGCGCGGTCTGCGCAGTGTGCGGCTTGCGGTGCGACACCGGTCCGAGCACGGTGAGCTCGCGCACGACATAGGACTCACCACGCCACTGCCCCGTCGCGAGGAAGGCGTTTGCCGAGGCCGTCATCTGGGTGGCCAGCGAGCCGAACATCGCCTCGATGACATCGAGATCGCTCGGCATGCCGTAGGCGATGACGTAGGTCGAGTCGTGCGCGATGTCGCACACGGTGTCGTTCACACGTGCGATAGACAGGAACAGCGACACCATGTGCTTGTTCGCGCGCTTCGCGCGCTCCCCCACCGTCACCGTGCGCGAGATGGGACTCTGCCGCGCCTCACGCTTCGCCACCCGGGCACGCGCTACCGCAAGGTCGACACTCGCCTGGGTTGCCAGCGCCTGCGCCTTGGCAAGATAGGCCTCCGCCTCGACCGGATTGTCCGTGCGCTCCGCCTTCGCCAGCAGCGCCGCGATGCGATCCAGACTGCTCATCCTGCTCCCCCGTCCATGGTCGGAACTCCCACCGGAACCCCCACTCCGTCGAACGCGACCCGCAGCATCAACTCGATCTCCGGTCCGATGACAATGCCGGTCAGCGTGCAGAACACGGCAGTGAAAATCGGACCATG
>CAZLHZ010000009.1:13504-15952 GCA_964559285.1 uncultured Actinomycetes bacterium
GGCGGTAGCGCTGTCAGCACCTGCCCGCCGTCGTGCCTCGTGCGCCGCCACGTGGTGGGCGATCTCATGCAGCACCACCATCTCGCGCATCGCCCAGCGACCATCACGATCCGTCGGCACGGCGATCACACCGCCGGGCACACCGCCGGGCACACCATCCCGTCCCGACCGCGACCGCTCATAGTGCGCCCGCCGCGATCCGGCGCGCTCCCGCACCCGCACCGGCGGCAGGCCCGGCCAGCGGTCGGTGATCTGGGTGAGGGAGAGCACGCGGTCGGCGTACCGCTGAATGGAGTCGAGATCACCGAAGCGGCGCTCGATCGGCAGAGTGAGGGTCGACCCGGCCACCTCATGGGTCGTGCCACCGCGCGCGAGGACAGCCGCCACCTGATCCTCGGCGGCGTAGACCGCGGACCGGTGCGCGTCGCGGGCGCGAGAAGGGCTCACCCGGGCAACCTACGCGGCGGGACTGACGTCACCGGTGCGACAGGCGGTGGCTGTGGATCACGTCACCGGCCGCGGGTGGTGCGGGGTCGGGGATGAGGACATACGGTCGCTGCATGACCGCCCTCGCCCCGCCCGTGCCCGCTGGCCTGCCGCCGACCCTGGCCGATCTTCGGGCTGCCGGACACCATCAGATGAGCGTCAAGGCCGAGATCCGCGAGAACCTGCGGGCGCGCCTGGCCGCGGGCGAGGATCCGTTCCCGGGTGTCGTCGGCTTCGACGAGACAGTGCGCCCGCAATTGGAGCGCGCTCTGCTCGCCGGTCACGACATCGTCCTGCTCGGTGAGCGCGGGCAGGGCAAGACGCGCCTCATCCGTACCCTCGTCGGCCTGCTCGATGAGTGGACCCCGGTCGTCGAGGGCTGCGAGATCAATGACCATCCCTTCGCGCCGGTGTGCGCGCGCTGCCGGCGGCTCGCGGCCGAGGTCGGCGACATGATGCCGGTGGGATGGCTTCACCGATCGCAGCGGTACGCCGAAAAGCTCGCCACCCCGGACACCTCCGTCGGTGACCTGGTGGGAGACGTCGACCCCATCAAGGTGGCCGAGGGCCGGACCCTCGGCGACCCCGAGACCGTGCACTTCGGCATGGTGCCGCGCACCAATCGCGGCATCTTCGCCATCAACGAGCTGCCGGACCTTGCTGAGCGCATCCAGGTGGCACTTCTCAATGTCTTGCAGGAGCGGGACATCCAGGTGCGCGGCTACAGCCTGCGCCTGCCGCTCGACCTGCTCATGGTTGCCAGTGCCAATCCGGAGGACTACACCAACCGCGGTCGCATCATCACGCCGCTGAAAGATCGCTTCGGTGCCGAGATCCGCACCCACTATCCGCTCGAGCTCGCCGACGAGGTGGCGCTCGTGCGACAGGAGGCCGGTCTCGTCGCGATCGTCCCGGATCACCTGCTGACCATCGTGGCGAGGTTCACCCGGCAGGTGCGATCCTCCTCCGCTGTCGACCAGCGCAGTGGTGTGTCGGCGCGATTCGCCGTCGCCTGCGCCGAGGCGCTGTCGGGTTCGGCACTGCGTCGCTCTGCCGTCACCGGGGAGTCCCCGTCGGCCGCACGTGTGAGCGATCTAGCCGGCGTCGTGCCGACGTTGCGCGGCAAGGTCGAGTTCGAGGTGAGTGAGGAGGGACGCGAGGAGGAGGTGCTCGTGCACCTTGCCCGTCGTGCGATCGCGGAGGAGTTCCGCGCCCGCCTCGGCAGCGTCGACCTCACGGACCTCATCGAATGGATCGACGGCGGTCATCCGGTGCGCACCGGTGACCTCGTGCCGTCAGCGACCATGCTCGCCGACCTCGAGGGCGTGTCCGGACTCGGTCGTGTCGTGCTGGCGGTGGATCCCGATGCGGGCGAGTCGCCGCCGATCGCGGCGGCGGCCGTCGAGCTTGCTCTGGAGGGACTGTGGCTCACGCGACGCATCGACAAGAGCGAGGACGGCGCGGGATCGACGTACACCGCGAAGTGATTCGTCGCGCCGCTGGTTGGCTTCGCGCTCAGGGTGATTGGCGGGCCTGAGCCTCGAACTCGGCCACGAGCGGCACGGTGATCACCGCCCAAGGGAGGCGATGGGCGTCGGGGGCGAGGAGGGGCAGAGCGTAGGCGCCGTAGGGCAGGACGACGTTGAGGTAGAAGTCGTCCTCGGTTTCGTAGGAGTCCCAGCCCGGCTTCTGGAGCAGCTGCGCGCGGAAGGCATCGAGCTCCACGCGCGTGGTCTCAGCGAGTTCCTCGTCGTGCCAGGTGAGGCGGATCTGCTCGAGGGCCATCGCTCGGCCGTCGGCGATTGAGGGGCGCATGTACTCGCGCAGGGTCACACCTTCGGCGATCCCTGCGCCGAAGTCTGCTTCGAGGGACTCGAAGAACTCATGATTGACCTGCCAGCCGACCTGATGCTGACGACGCGTGGCGTCGAGGAACATCTCCATTTTGGTGCGATAGCGATG
>CAZLHZ010000010.1:0-15938 GCA_964559285.1 uncultured Actinomycetes bacterium
CTCGTCGTGGAGACCGGGATGCCCGGCTTCTCGCGCGGCCGCACGCTGAAGAAGGTCGGGATGTGGGCAACCGACACAGCGGAGCTCATCTTCGAGGGGGTCCGGGTGCCGGTGGCCAACCGGTTGGGTGAGGAGGGTCGCGGGTTCGACTACCTGTCGGAGAACCTTCCGCAGGAGCGGCTTGCGATCGGTGTGGGCGCGCAGGCGGCCAGTGTCGTCGCACTGCAGTTGACGATCGACTACGTCACGCAGCGCACGGCGTTCGGTCGCACGATCGCGGACTTCCAGAACACGAAGTTCGAGCTCGCAAGCCTGGCGACGGAGATTGAGGCGGGTCAGGCACTCGTGGATCGTGCGGTCGGTGAGCTTGATGCCGGTCGGTTGACGGCTGCGGATGCGGCGAAGGTCAAACTCTTCTGCACGGAGCTGCAGGGTCGGGTGACGGATCGCTGCCTGCAGCTCTTCGGCGGCTACGGCTTCATGCGCGAATACCCCATCGCGAAGATGTGGTCGGATGCGCGCGTGACCCGGATCTACGGCGGCACGAGCGAGATCATGCGCGTCATCATCGCCCAGTCACTCGGGCTGCGTTAGCGGTTGCGAGCGGGGATGGGCCGGGCCGTCTAGGGCACGGTTAGCCCGAGCTCCTCGCAACGGGCGCGCAGGGCGTGCTCGAACTGCTCGATGCTGTTGGATGCCGCCTCGAGGGCATCCGCGTCAAGGAGCATCAGGAGGGTGCCGTCGGCCAGTTGGGCGAGCACGCAGGGGGCCTGCCCGTTGCAGGCCCTCACGACCTCCGCCGGGCGCTCGTTGAGGTGGAGCAGGTCCCAGTCCACGCCATTGCGCTCGACGAATCGGTCCCATTCTGGCCGCCGCCGCACCGACGAGTGCGTCACGTCGCAGAGTGCGCAGTGCCGGCCGCGAAAGACCTTGCCCGCGACGTAGCGCAGTTCACCGAGGAGGCCGCCATCAGCGTCATAGACGCCAATGAGGCGCGTGATCCTCGGCATGGGCGAGCCGCCTTGGGCACTGTCGCTCATCATTGCCGCCTCCGCGCTGAACGTGCTGATTGTGCTGATCCGGCTGGCTACTCTATGAGCCACCGCGCGACATCGCACCCGTCCTCCTCCGAATCCGACGGCTTGTCTCTAGGGTCTTCCCCATGGACACGGGACGACGGGCATTGGTCACTGGGGGATCACGGGGAATCGGTGCCGCGATCTGTCGCGCACTCGCCGAGGCGGGCTATCGCGTCGCGGTGCACTACGGCTCGCGAGTCGATGCTGCACACGAGGTGCTCGCAAGCCTGCCCGGCGATGGACACGTCGTCGTGGGCGGGGATCTGCGTGATGCAGAGCAGGTCCGCGGCTTCGTGGATGATGCGGCCGCGCAACTCGGCGGGATCGACGTACTCGTCAATAACGCCGGAGTCTTCATCGACCACCCCATCGACGGCTCAAGCTATGACCAGTGGCAGGCCGCATGGGCGGAGATCCTCACGGTCAACCTCATTGCGGCTGCCAACGCATCATGGTGCGCGGTGCGGCATCTGCCGCGTGACGGAGGCGGTCGCATCATCAACGTCGGCTCGCGCGGTGCATTCCGTGGTGAGCCCGATGCTCCGGCCTATGCGGCGAGCAAGGCCGGCATGGCCGCACTCGGACAGTCGCTCGCCAAGTCCCTCGGTGCAAGCCGCATCGCGGTGACGACGATCGCCCCGGGATTCGTCGACACGGAGATGGCGACGAGCGCGATGGAGGGTGATGCCGGTGATGCGGTGCGGGCGCAGAGCCCGTTCGGCCGCATTGCCACCGTCGAGGAGATTGCTGCGGCCGTGGTCTACCTCGCCTCCCCCCTGGCGGAGTGGGCGAGCGGGGCGATCCTCGACCTCAACGGGGCGTCGTACCTGCGGATGTAGGGCGCCGGAGTTTCCGGGCGAGGTTCCGTCACGGAGTGAGCACAGGGTGCGGTGTGGTTGATCGTCGAGGGTCTGACGGTGAAGCTGCTCAGCGAGCCTGAGGCAGTGGAGAGACTTCACGAGGCCTTGGCCGCGGTGGCCGGTGGAGACTTCACGAGTCAGGAGGACATGGCGCGCCTCATGGCAGAGCGGAACGCGCGTGGGTGACACGAACGGACCATTCCGAATCGATGAGGAGAGACGCGAGGTCGTCATCCTTGATGCCGATCACCGGCGGGACGCCTATCGATCATGGGCGGCGTGGACGTTGGCCGTCGTGTGAGGTTGCGCTCAAGTTCTCAGTGATCTGTCATTTGTGCTGACGGACCGACGCGGAGCGCTATCCTCATCGAGGTTTCCACGGGGGAGGGGTATCGATGAGTGACGGACCGCACTATCAGGTCGGCGACATTGTCAACGGGCACCAATGGAATGGCACCTCGTGGATGCCCGTGTCGACATGGAGCGGACCTCCGTCACGTCCGCCTCGACCGGTATGGAAGCGGTGGTGGGTGTGGGTGCTCATCGGGGTCGGCGCTCTCATCGTCATCAATATGGTCAGCAGCATCCTGTCGGGGTCCGGTCGTGGCACCGAGTCCTCGTCCGCGAGCTCCGCTGCATCAGCCAACGAGGCAAGCGCGAGTCCGGCGCCAGCTCAGGCATCCACCTCCGCAGCTGTTCCTGCGGAGACAGCGACCAGTGCCAATGCGGGCGATGCTCAGGCCAACTCCGGATCGTCAGGGACTGTCGGTGGTGCCGGTCTCACAGCCTCGCAGCGCAGCGCTGCCGAGCTCGCCGTGGACTACCTGAACTCGAACTCCTTCTCGCGCAGCGGCCTCATTGACCAGCTGGAGTTTGAGGGCTACTCGAAGGGCGACGCCACGGCTGCAGTGGACAGTCTCGATGTGGACTGGAACGAACAGGCGGTCGGCTCGGCAACGAGCTATCTGGACTCGATGGCGTTCTCGATCAGCGAGCTGATCGACCAACTTGAGTTTGAGGGCTTCACCAGCAGCCAGGCACGCTATGGCGCGGAGACTGCCTATGGCGCCGCGAGTGGCGGCGGGTCGGGGGACAGCTCGGGTGGCAGCGTGAGCCGCGCCAACGCTGTCAGATCGGCCGAGAGCTATATCGACTCGATGCCATTCTCGCGCAGCGCACTCATCGAGCAGTTGGAGTTTGAGGGCTACTCAACGGCGGATGCAACGTACGCCGTGGATCAACTGTCCGTCGACTGGAATGAGCAGGCCGCGCTGGCGGCCGCGAGTTACCTCGATCTCATGCCGTTCTCGAGATCAGAGCTCATCGACCAGTTGGTCTTCGATGGATTCAGCGGGAGTCAGGCAGCCTACGGAGCCAGTAGTGCCGGGCTATGAGAGCAGGCGGGAGGAACGTGCAATGAAGCGTACGACGATGCTTGCCGGAATTGCTGCGGTGATCCTCGGGGTCACTGGTTGTTCTGGTGGCGGAGCATCAGGGGGAGATGCAGCAGGTTCCCTTGCCGACTCATGCTCGCGGGCTCATGACATCTCGTTCACGCTCACGGCGAACCTCGCCATGCTTGCCGAGCCCGGCGTGGGTGTCCCCGAGCGGAACTATCCGCAGGCGGCGCGCCTCCTCTCAGCTGCCAGCAGCGCCATCTCATCCGTGGCCGCCGCAGCCACCGACCAGACGATCAAGTCGCGCCTTAGTGACTACGCGGCCACGCTGGACTCATCCGCATCGACCTACGCGAGCGGATCCCTCGACTATGACTGGCTCCAAGCCGATGACCTGTGGCGTGCCGCCTGCCCCAACAACGGCTACAACGACTGAGCCGCGGCTCCGGGGCAGGTGCCTGCCGGCTCTGGCATCCGGCCGTGTGACGCTCTACCCTGACGACCACGTCGGTTGAGCGCGCTGCCGAGGGGGTTGCCATGGTCGATTGGACTCATCGCCTGTGCCGCGCTGTGGCTCTGGCTGCCGCCCTCCTGTGCCTGATCGGGCCGGTCGTGGTGGGCGGACCTGCCCTCGCCGAGTCCGGAAGCGCTGCCGGTTCGGCTAGGTCGGCTTCACCCGCACGCACCATCGTCGCGATCAGCGCAGGTGACGCCCACACGTGCGCTGTGCTGGACAACGGGACTGTTGCCTGCTGGGGATACAACGGTGATGGACAGCTGGGCGATGGCACAACGGTCAACTCCGATGATCCCGTGCTCGTGACCGGCGGCGCCATGACGGGACGCACTGCTGTCGACGTGAGCAGTGGCGCCACACACACCTGCGCCCTGCTGGACAACGCCAGCATCGCCTGCTGGGGCGACAACGATTCCGGTCAGCTCGGCAATGGGACCACTGAGGATTCGCTCGTTCCCGTTTTCGTGTCGGGTGGGGCACTGGAAGGTCGCACCGTGACCTCGGTCAGCGTGGGCTACTACTTCACCTGTGCCCTTCTGGACAATCACACCGTTGCGTGCTGGGGCAGCAATGATTCCGCCCAACTGGGGCGCAACACCTCGGATGTCGCTCAGTCATCGACACCGATCGCGGTTGGGTCATTTGCGCCGTCGGGGAGCTCCGGTGGTGCGGCCATCGACAGCGGAGCGCACCACTCCTGCACCATCCGGGTCAGTGGTGCTGTCACGTGCTGGGGCATGAACAGTCAGGGTCAACTTGGCACGGGGACGGACCTCCCCTCAAAGCAGACGATGTCGGTCGCCTCCGGGGGAGCCATGGTTGGGCGCACGGCACAGGAGATCTCAGCGGGCCTGTCCCACACCTGTGCTGTGCTGGACAACAACGCTCTGGCGTGCTGGGGCAGCAACTCGGATGGGCAGTTGAGCAGCACCGCACCCCAGCCCTCGGCACCATCGCCGACACTCGTGACCGGCGGCGCCCTCGAGGGCCGGACCGTCACGGACGTCAGTGCAGGCACGTTCCACACCTGTGCCCTTCGTGATGATGCGGCTGTCGTGTGCTGGGGCGGCAACAGCTCCGGTCAGTCAGGTGTCGATGCCGAGACGTCAAGCGATGTTCCCGTGCTTGTCTCCGGCTCCGCTCTCTCCGGTCGCACGGCCACGGCCGTCAGTGCGGGAGGAACACACACCTGTGCTGTTCTCGACAACGGCACCGCTGCCTGCTGGGGCGCCAACAACCTGGGTCAGCTGGGCAATGGGACGACGTCCGCCAGCTCCTTCCCGCCCGTCCTCGTGACCGGGGGTGCTCTCCTGCCCATGCATGTCCTCACGGTCGCCAGGTCGGGGACCGGATCAGGCACCGTCACCGGCGGCGCAATCGCATGCGGCACGACGTGTGAGACGTCCCTGCGGCAGGGCTCCTCCGTGACACTGACCGCAACGCCGGCCGCAGGCTCGGACTTCGCCGGATGGTCCGGAGCCGGCTGCACCGGAACTGGCAACTGCGTCGTGTCGATGACCCAGGCCCGGACGGTGACCGCGCGGTTCACCCTGAAGAGCTACCAACTGGTGGTCGTCCGGCAAGGAGCCGGCACCGGATCCGTCACCTCCACTCCCGCCGGCATCCGCTGCGGGTCCACCTGCACGGTGTCACGCACTCATGGATCCAGTGTGACCCTGAGGGCGGTCGCCTCGGCCGGGTCGACCTTCACCGGCTGGTCGGGATCCGGGTGCACCGGCACCGGCAGCTGCGTCGTGTCGATGACCCAGGCCCGCTCGGTCACCGCGACCTTCACCCTCACGACCTTCACGCTCACGGTCCAGCGAAGCGGCACCGGCACCGGGCAGGTGACATCTATGCCAGCAGGAATCTCCTGCGGCTCCACCTGCACCAAGGCCTTCGCCGTCGGCACGATCGTGACTCTGACGGCGAGCGCCGGATCGACATCGACTTTCACGGGCTGGTCCGGTTCGGGTTGCTCAGGCAAGGGAACCTGCACCGTCACCATGAGTCAGGCGAAATCCGTGACAGCCACATTCAAGAAGAGGTGACGACGTCCTCAACGTCACCGCAGCCGTGGTGCCGAGTGCTACTTGTCGACATCTCCCATGACGAAGCAGAACGACGCCAGGGCTGTGGCGACATCGCCCACCCGCGTTCCGGGCAGCGCCGCTGACAGTGACTGCACATTGTTGAACGATGCCGTCCGGATCCGGCAACGCCACGGAACCTTCTCTGCTGTCGACACGAGGTAGTAGCCGTTGATCCCCGACGCACTCTCCAGCCACACATAGCCCGTGCCCTCCGGTGCCCGCACCACCTTGGGCAGGGGCACGTCGATCGGTCCAGCGCCATCGGCCGCGAGGTGATCCACGCATGCCAGGGCCACCTCCAACGAGGTGCCGATCTCCTCGATGAGCACCTCCGCGCGAGCACGCGCATCACCGGCTGATCGAGTCGACACCCGCAGCACGCCACCGAGATGCGGGTAAGCGAGCATCGGGTCATCCCGACGCAGATCCAGATCAAGACCGCTGCCACGCGCCACCGGGCCGGAGACACCGTAAGCCACAGCATCATCACGCGACAGCACCGCGATGCCTTCAAGCCCTGCTGCCTCCACACGAGACAGCAGCATCGGCACCACTGCGAGCACGGCCTGACATGCCTCGCCCAGGGAGTGCAGATCCGCAACCGTCAGGTCGTGAGCCACGCCACCGATGCGGGCAAAGGAATGGTGCACGCGACCACCGGTGATCGGCTCCAGTGCCGAGATCAATCGCTCGCGTGGGCCATGGGTGAGCGCATGCGCCCCGAGCACGCTGCCCGCGTGCGCCAATCCACCGGCGGCTCGGCCGATCTCGGCGAGCAGGGTGCGGATCCACGTTGCGCGCTCAGGCACCTGCAGACCGAGCAGTCCCTCGACCGCGAGCGCCAGACCGATCTCCGAGGTGAGCGAGGACATCCAGTCATGGCGATCAGCCAGCGCCAGACCCTGGCGGTAGTCACGCACCTCGAGCAGCTTCTCGGCCCCGCGATGCAGCAGACCCGGCTGGGGATCAGCCGCGGTGATGACCGCATCATCACCGGACCCGTCAACCTCGACCCGCAGCCGCATCCCGCCGTGGGCCGCCGGATCCAGCGGCCCCAGTGGGATGGTCGCGTCATTGCCCGGCAGGTGAGCTGCCGCGCCGATCGCCAGCAGGAGCTCGCGCACGGGCTGATCGTGGCATGACCTCACCCATGGCCTCTGCAGCCCCCTGCGCCAACGGGCACGGTCACGCCGCGCACATAGGGTGAGCGCGTGAACCAGCTCGCCGACACCTCACGCCGACCCTCCGCGGGAGTCATCGGTGCCGGCCGGGCTGGGTCAGCGTTCATCGGCGCCCTTGCGCGCAGCGGTTGCACCGTCGTCGCAGCCTCCGGGGTGTCGGGGCGGGAGCGGGTGGCACGCATCCTGAGTCAATCCGCAGACACCTCCACCCTGCGCTGGGATGAGCCGACCGAGGTCGCCCGCACCTGCGACCTCCTCATCATCGCCACCCCCGACCCGGTGATCGCCGAGGTCATCGCCGACCTTGCCGCCGCCGGATCCCTGCACCCCGGTCAGCAGGTCGTCCACCTCTCCGGTCGGCTCGGCCTCGACGTACTCCAGCCAGCCCGTCAGCTCGGTGCGCAGGTGATGGCCCTGCACCCGGTGATGACCTTTGCCGGCACCGACACCGACGCCGACCTCATCCGCGACTGCCCGTTCGGGGTCACCGCCCACGATGAGGATCGTGCTGCCGCGATGGACCTCGTCGAGTCACTCGGTGGACACCCGGTGTGGATCGCCTCCGAGCAGCGCACCCTCTATCACGCGGCCCTCGCGCACGGCTCGAACCATCTCGTCACCCTCGTCGTCGACGCCCTCTCCCTCCTCGTCGGTGCCGGAGTCGACGACCCGGCCGCGCTCGCTGGACCGCTGCTGCGCACCACGCTTGCCAATGCCCTCGCCCTCGGTGAGGGAGCGCTCACCGGACCCGTCGCGCGCGGGGATGCCGCAACCGTCGCTGCGCATCTGGCCGCGATCGACGAGGTGGCCCCCCTGAGCGTCGAGGGGTACGCCGCTCTCAGCGGCCTGACGGCTGTGCGCTCCGTTGCATCCGGCAGGATCAGTCCCGCACAGGCCGAGCAGATCCTGCACGTGCTCACGCAGGGAGTCGTGATGACAGACGACGTGGAACGCCGATGATCACGGTGACCACGCGCGCCGACTATGCCGCCGCCTGTGCCGGACGCACCCGCGCCGTCGTCATGACGATGGGCGCCCTGCACGAAGGTCACACCACTCTCATGCGCGCTGCTCGCGAGGAGATCGGACCCGACGGGCTCGTTGTCGCCACCGTCTTCGTCAACCCGCTGCAGTTCGGGCCGGGTGAGGACTTCGACCGCTATCCACGCACCCTTGATGCCGACACCGCGGCCTGCCGCGAGGCCGGGGTCGACGTCCTGCTCGCCCCTGATGTCGCCGAGGTCTATCCGCGCTGGGCGGCTGCGGCCGATGCGGTCACGCCTGATCCGGGGCCACTCGGTGATCGACTCGAGGGAGCCAGTCGGCCAGGGCACTTCCGCGGCATGCTCACCGTCGTCGCGAAACTCCTCCACATCACCGCGGCCGATATTGCTCTCTTTGGTGAGAAGGACTACCAGCAGCTCACCCTCATCCGCTCCATGGTCGACACCCTCGACTTCCCAGTCAGGGTCGTCGGTGTGCCGACGGTGCGCGAATCCGACGGTCTCGCGATGAGCAGCCGCAACCGCTACCTCGACCCCGGGCAGCGCCACCTGGCCGCCGCCATCCCGACCGCACTCACCGCGGCCGTCACCGCTGCCAACAGTGGAGCCGATGCGTCGACCTGCCTGACGGCCGCCCAGCAGCACCTCACCGGACTCGATGTCGACTACCTCGTCATCACCGACTCCGACATGGGCCCGATCCCCCCGCGCGGACCGGCGCGCATCCTCACCGCCGTGCGCGTCGGCACCACCCGCCTGCTCGACAACATGCCGCTGCACCTGAACCCGAACCCGAACCTGAACCCCGACACCACCGGCGCCACCCGATGACCCTCCACCTGTCCCGCCAGCTCATCGCCGCCGATCCGGGCTGGACCGTCGAGGCCGATGTCATCGTCGTCGGCTCCGGCATCGCCGGACTCACCGCCGCCCTGCACGCCCGCGCCGCCGGACTGCGGGTCCTGCTCGTCACCAAGGCCCGCGTCGAGGAAGGCTCCACCCGCTGGGCCCAGGGCGGGATCGCCGCCGCCCTCGCCGACGACGACACTCCCGAGGCCCACCTGCACGACACGCTCGTCGCCGGAGCCGGACTGTGCGATGTCGATGCTGTCCGCACCCTCGTGACGACCGGCCCGGGTGCGGTCCGCCGGCTCATGGACCTCGGCGCCCGCTTCGACCGCGACGCCACCGGCCAGATCGCGCTCACCCGCGAGGGCGGCCACCTCGCCGATCGCATCGCCCACGCCGGCGGGGACGCCACCGGGGCTGAGATCTCCCGCGCTCTTGTCGCCGCCGTCGAGCACACCGGCATCGACCTCGTCGAGAACGCCCTCGCCCTCGACCTGCTCCAGGCCGCCGACGGATCCACTCAGGGCATCACCCTCCATGTCATGGGGGAGGGCCAGCGGGATGGGGTCGGCGCCGCCCTCGCCCCGGCCGTCGTCCTGGCGACCGGCGGCATCGGCCAGGTCTTCGCCCAGTCGACGAACCCCTCGGTTGCCACCGGTGACGGGGTGGCGCTGGCCCTGCGGGCCGGAGCTGAGGTCGCCGACCTGGAGTTCGTGCAGTTCCACCCCACGGTCCTGTGGCTCGGCGCCGACGCCCGCGGCCAGCAGCCCCTCGTCTCCGAGGCCGTCCGCGGTGAGGGCGCCCTCCTGCTCGACATCGAGGGCCGCCGCTTCATGCCCGAGGTCCACCCGCTCGCCGAACTCGCCCCCCGCGATGTCGTCGCCAAGGCGATCATGCGCTCGATGCTCGCCACCGGCTCCCCGCATGTCTGGCTCGATGCGCGCGCTCTCGGCGCCGACGGCTGGGCCCGCCGCTTCCCGACGATCCTGGCCTCCTGCCGCCAGCACGGCATCGATCCGGCCGTCGACCTCATCCCCGTCGGCCCCGCGCAGCACTACGCCTCCGGCGGTGTCCTCACCGACCTCGACGGCCGCACCTCGCTGCCCGGTCTCTACGCCTGCGGTGAGGTCGCGTGCACGGGAGTCCACGGTGCCAATCGCCTCGCCTCCAACTCGCTGCTGGAAGGCCTGGTCTTCGCCGAACGCATCGGTGCGGTGCTCGCTCAATCCGAGGGCGTACGCCGCGAGCCGGTCGCCCGTCCCGCCACGCCGGGCCTTGTCCCGCAGATGGCCCGCCGACAGATCCAGCAGGCGATGGCCGATGACGCGGGAGTCCTGCGCAGCCGCGACTCCCTCACGACCGCCGGAGCCACCCTCGCCGAGCTGCGTGACACCCCCGGCGCGCAGCCGTGCACCGAGGACTGGGAGACGACGAACGTGCACGCCGTCGCCTCCGTGCTCGCCCATCACGCCCTCCTGCGCGAGGAGACCCGCGGGTCGCACTGGCGCGAGGACTATCCCGAGCGCGACGATGCGCGCTGGCGGCGGCGCCTCGTCGGTCGGCTCGATGCTGACGGCGCCCTGCACACCCGGGAGTCGGTCGTGAAGGAGCATGACGCATGACGCAGCAGTCCTCCGCCGACCTCGACGCGGCTCTCACCGCGGCCGGACTTGACGCGGTTGCGGTGCGCGCGCTGGTGACGATGGCCCTGGACGAGGACCTCGACGGTGGTGTCGATGTCACCAGTGAGGCGACGATCCCCGCTGACCATGAGTCCGTCCTCGACCTGGTCTCCCGCGCCGATGGTGTGGTGGCGGGGCTCCCGGTTGCGGCCGTGGCCTTCGAGACGGCAGCGGCCCGGGTGTCGGCGTACGCCCACAGCATGCGCATCGACCTGCACGTCCACGACGGCGCGCGTGTGCAGCCCGGTCAGGTGCTGCTCTCCGTCACCGGGCCGACGCGCGCCCTGCTGCTCGCCGAACGCACCGCGCTCAACCTGCTCTGCCACCTGTCGGGGGTTGCCACCGCGACGATGGCATGGGCGGATGCGCTCATCGGCACGCGTGCTCGGGTGCGTGACACTCGCAAGACGACTCCCGGCCTGCGGGCGCTGGAGAAATATGCGGTCCGCTGCGGCGGCGGGGTCAACCATCGGATGTCGCTGTCCGATGCCGCCCTGGTGAAGGACAACCACGTCGTCGCCGCCGGAGGAGTGGCCGCGGCCTTCGATGCGGTGCGCAGCAGGTTCCCGGGTCTGCCCGTCGAGGTCGAGGTCGACTCTCTCGACCAGCTCGAGGAGGTCCTCGACGCCGGCGCCACCCTGGTCCTGCTCGACAACTTCACACCCGAGCAGATGCGTCGTGCCGTCGCGATCACCGCCGGGCGCGCCCTGCTCGAGGCCTCCGGGGGACTCACCCTCGACTCGGTCTACGAGGTCGGCGACACCGGTGTGGACTTCATCGCCGTTGGTGCGCTCACCCACTCCGCCCGGGTGCTCGACATCGGCGCGGACCTGCGATCACTCGATGGGGAGGACTCCTGATGCTCCTGACGATCGACGTCGGCAACACCAACACCGTCCTGGGCCTCTTCGACGGCGAGGTGCTGCATCGGTCATGGCGGGTGAAGACCGATGCCCGGTCCACCGCCGACGAGATGGCTCTGGTGTTCCGCGGCCTGCTCGAGGGCAGTCCGCAGGTGACTGGCATCTCGGCCTGCTCGACCGTGCCCGCGGTGCTGCGTGAGCTGCGCGAGGTGCTCGCGGCCTACTACGCGCATGTGCCCTCGGTCATCGTCGAGCCGGGTGTGCGCACCGGCGTGCCGATCCTCACCGACAACCCCAAGGAGGTCGGCGCCGACCGCATCGTCAACACGATGGCCGCGCACCATCTCTTCGGCGGCCCGGCGATCGTCGTCGACTTCGGCACGTCGACCAACCTCGACGTCGTGTCCGAGAAGGGGGAGTTCCTCGGCGGAGCCCTGGCCCCCGGCATCGAGATCTCCATCGAGGCGTTGGCCTCCCGCGCCGCCCAGCTGCGCAAGGTCGAACTCGTGCGGCCACGCTCCGTCATCGGCAAGAACACCGTGGAGGCGCTGCAGTCCGGTGCCCTCTACGGCTTCGCCGGCCAGGTCGACGGACTCGTCCGGCGCATCACCGCCGAACTCGGTGCCGTCCGCGCTGTCATCGCCACCGGGGGACTGGCCTCCATCGTCGTCCCCGAGTCGGAGACGATCACCGATCATCGCCCCGACCTCACCCTCGTCGGCCTGCGACTGGTGTTCGAGCGCAACCGCGCTGATGGGTAGCCTTGGCGCCCGTGGCCCACGACGACGCTGAACCCGACGCCGACGACCTGCCGGAGCAGATGCGGGTACGCCGAGACAAGCGGGCTCGCATGCAGGCCGCTGGCCTCGACCCCTTCCCCATCGCCGTGCCCGTCACGACGACGATCGCCCAAGTGCGTGCCGATCACGCGGACCTGCCGATCGACACGGGCAGCGGCGTCCGGGTCGGCATCGCCGGCCGGGTGATGCTCTCGCGCACCGGTGGCAAGCTGTGCTTCGCCACCCTGCGAGCCGGGGCCGGGTCGGAGATCCAGGCGATGATCTCGCTCGACAAGGTCGGTGAGGACGCGCTCGCGTCATGGAAGCAGCTCGTCGACCTCGGTGATCACGTCTTTGTTGCCGGCGAGGTCATCTCGTCGCGCCGCGGTGAACTCTCCGTGCTCGCCGATGAATGGCAGATGGCCGCCAAGTCGCTGCGGCCGCTGCCGGTCGCGCACAAGCCGCTGTCGGAGGAGACGCGAGTGCGGCAGCGCTACGTCGACCTCATCATGCGACCCGAGGCACGCATGATGGCGCGCACCCGTGTCGAGACGGTCGCCAGTCTGCGGCGCAGCCTCACCTCACGGTCCTATCTCGAGATCGAAACGCCCATGCTGCAGACGATGCACGGTGGTGCCGCAGCTCGTCCCTTCGTCACCCACTCCAACGCCTTCGACCTCGAGCTCTTCCTGCGCATCGCGCCCGAGCTCTTCCTCAAGCGGGCCGTCGTCGGCGGACTCGAGCGGGTCTTCGAGATCAACCGGAACTTCCGCAACGAGGGCGCCGACTCCACGCACTCGCCGGAGTTCGCGATGCTGGAGTTCTACCAGGCCTATGCCGACTACGACGTCATGGCGACCATCACCCGCGAGATCATCCAGGAGGCCGCGCAGGCCGTCACCGGATCACTCGTCGTCGAGCATGCTGATGGCAGTGTCATTGACCTGTCGGGGGAGTGGACCTCGGTCACGCTCTACGGCTCGGTCTCCGCGGCCGTCGGCACCGAGATCACCCCGCAGACCCCGATCAGCGACCTCGCGGCCCTGTGCATCAAGGCGGGCCTGGAGCCGGCACCCACGTGGGTGGCGGGCAAGCATGTCGAGGAGCTGTTCGAGCATCATGTCGTGCCCACCTTCGACCGGCCGACATTCGTGCGTGACTTCCCGGTCGACACGTCCCCGCTCGTCAAGGCCCATCGCAGTGTGCCCGGGGTCGTCGAGAAGTGGGACCTCTATGTCAACGGGTCCGAGCAGGCGACGGGCTATTCGGAGCTCAACGACCCGGTGATCCAGCGCGACCGGCTCATCGAGCAGGCCGCCCTCGGCGCCCGCGGCGATGTGGAGGCGATGCCGCTCGATGATGACTTCCTGCGCGCGTTGGAATACGGCATGCCACCGGCTGGTGGCGTGGGCCTCGGCATCGACCGACTCCTCATGTCCCTCACCGGCCTGGGCATCCGCGAGACCATTCTCTTCCCGCTCGTCAAGCCCGAGCGCGGGCGATGACCGTCAGCATCCGCTCCGCGCGCACCTCAGATGTGCGCACGATCCGGGTGCTCGTCGACACCTACGCTGTCGACCGTCGACTGCTGTCGAAGGCGACCGTTGCCCTCTTCGAGGGCGTGCAGGAGTTCGTTGTCGCTGAGGACGAGACGGGGCGTCTCGTCGGCTGCGGTGCGCTGCATGTCATGTGGGAGGACCTCGCGGAGGTGCGCACGATCGCGGTGGATGCCGCCGTGCAGCGACGCGGGATCGGCTCTGCCATTCTCACCGCGCTTCTTGAGCGGGCGCGCAATCTCGGCATCTCGCGCGTCTTCTGCCTCACCTTCGAGACCGAGTTCTTCGCCCGGCACGGCTTCGAAGCGATCGATGAGTCACCGGTTGCCCCTGATGTCTATGAGCAGTTGCTGCGCTCCTTCGACGAGGGCGTCGCGGAGTTCCTCGACCTCGAGCGCGTCAAGCCAAACACCCTCGGCAATCAGCGGATGCTGCGACGACTGACGGAGCCCACTTGACGAATCCTGCGCAACGACGACTCACGATTCTGGTGGCGGGTGTGTGCGCCCTCGCCTCGCTCGCGGCGGGTGCCGTGGTGGCCACCTCGGCGAGTGCTGACAGCGGTGCGGGCGTGGGAGTCGGTGGCGCCAGTGTCGGCGTACACCCAGCGAAACCGCTCACGGGTGTTGTCATCGCTCTCGACCCGGGGCATCAGCTCGGCAACTCCAACCCGGCGTTCGCGACCGAGCTGTCGCAGACGCGATGGAACGGCACCATCATCAAGGGCTGCAACACAACCGGCACCGCAACCAATGGCGGCTATCCCGAGGCGACATTCAACTGGCATGTCGCGTTGAAGGTACGCCGCACGCTGACCGCTCTCGGCGCGACCGTCCACATGACTCGCAGCGTCAACTCGTGGGATGCGTGGGGTCCGTGCACCTGGGACCGCGGGAAGTTCGGCGCGTCAGTCGGCGCGGACTTCATGGTGTCGTTGCACGCGGATGGCGCGATCCCGAGCGGGCACGGCTTCTTCATCATCGCCCCGGCTGTCACGAAGGGCTGGACTGATGACATCGCCACCGAGTCACGGCGCCTCGCGCGCGCCATGATCGCGGGGATGACGAAGGCCGGCGCCACCCCGTCGACCTACATCAGCGGTGCGACCCTGGTGTGGAATGACCAGAACACGCTCAACTTCGCTGATGTGCCGACCGTCATCGTCGAGCAGGGCAACATGCGCAATGCCGGGGACGCCGCGCGGATGACGAGCCGGGCCGGGCGTGATGAGCATGCGCGCTGGATCGTCGCCGGGATCCGCCGCTACCTGCACCGGTGACGATCCGGCGCTGAACATCGTGTGCGGATGAACCGGCGGGCGTCGCGCCCGCGGGATACCGTGGTCGCGCCCACGGTGCGCGATGCAGGTGAAGGGACGTGACACCTCGACGGCGGTCCCGCGGACGAAACCCTGCGGTTCGCCCTCGACGGGGTGAGCTACGAGATCGACCTGTCGGAGGCCAATGCCGCCCGGATGCGGGCCACGCTCGGTGAGTTCATCGCCGCCGCCCGCGCCACGGGCAGTTCCCGCTCCTCGGGCGGTCCCGGCTCCTCGGGCGGTTCCGGCTCCGGTTCTGGCGCCGGTCCCACTCGCAGCCGCGCCACGGGCGGCGGACCCCGCCGCCCGGCCATCCATCGGACCGACGTCCAGGCCGACCCCGCCACGGTCCGGGCCTGGGCCCGCGCCCAGGGCATCTCCGTCCCCCAGCGCGGCCGGGTCCCGGCCGACCTCATCGCCCGCTTCCAGGCCGCCCAGCCCCAGTCGTCGTCCGCCCAGCCTCAGTCGACGTCTGCCCAGCCTCAGTCGACGTCCGCCCAGTAGACCCCGTCTGAGTCGAGCCAACCTCAGTCGACCCCGCCCCCGTCTCACTCTCCGTTCCGGGACTAGATCACCCCCGCCCGTCGTTGACTGGGCTGGTGGCGCAAAGCCGGTCTACGATCAAGACCACCGGCATCGGCGTACGACACCAGATCACGCACGAGATCGGCTGGAGCAGATCCAGCCGCACGGCAGCGAAGACGGAGCGACTCATGTTCGAGAGGTTTACCGACCGCGCGAGGCGGGTGGTCGTCCTGGC
>CAZLHZ010000011.1:0-15673 GCA_964559285.1 uncultured Actinomycetes bacterium
GTAGGTCCGGGGTTCAAATCCCCGAGGCGGCTCTGTGTGAATGTTCTGTTTCGGTTGAGGCTTGACAGTGGCCTCGGTTGATTCTGGTCACTCCCCTCATGAGGGAGTTGAGCGTGGTTGAGCAGAGGTATGAGGCCGTGCGTGCGTTCTTGCGCAGGGTCGCAGAGTCACGGAGGTCGCGGGGCAGTGACGGGTGTCTCGCCAGCCGGTGCCGAGATGTGTGCGACGGCCTCTGGTGGCAGGGTGTGGTCATGAAGCGGCATCGTGGTGAAGGACGGGGTGGTCTACGTCGCTCCGTCACCCGGGTTGCGGGGGTGCTCCTCACCCTCGGCGCCCTGGCGGGCGGAAGCCTCATCGGGGCGGCGCCGGCTCTCGCGCACCAGCCGGTCACCCTCGACAGTGCGGATCGCACCCCGGCTCGCGGACCGCTACTGGTCGACGGAACAGTTTCGTTCGCGGTCTACACGACCCTCGACGGACCCCGGTCGAAGCGCGGTTTTCGGGTCGGTATGCAGGCGGGGCAGTCGCTCCAGGTGCAACTGCTCATCGTCGACGCATGGCCGGCGAATGCCCTGGGAGCCGACCAGCTACCCACGATGACTGTGGTGTCGCCGACCGGTCATCGGTTCGTCCTGAAGCCGAGGGAGCGGACACCCTTCTACGAGCCCTATAGCAAGACATCGTTCCTGTACCTCGCCCGGCTCACCACCATCGCCGTCTCCGGCACCTACCGCATCTGGGTCTCGGGGCATAGCTCGTCGACCGTGCGGACCGTGGTCGGCGTCGGATACCGCGAGGTACCGGGGACCGTACGCCCCTGACGTGAACCGAACGCGACGATCCGGCGGCTCGGTCGCACAATGACGCCGTGACCCCGTCCGAACGCGCTGAGTGCGCAGCAATTCTCGGTGTGCCAGTCGACGCGTCAGCTGAGCAGCTGCGTCGTGCGTGGCGCGCGTGGGCGCAACTGCTGCACCCGGACCACGGGGGCAATGACGCCACGTTCATCCGGGTGCGCGGGGCGTATGACGCCCTCATCTCGGAGGCTGGTGATCCCATCGCACCAGCCCAGATGGCTGCGGGTCACGCGCATCCCAACGTCGCCTCCCCCGACGATGTCATCTCTGCGCCGACAGCGATGCGTGAACCGGAACCTCGACCATCCGTGCGGAGCATGCTGGTTGCGCCCCGCAGACCCTTCTTCGTCAGCGTTCTTGTCGGGGTGGCCATCGCTGCTGCAGCGCTGCCGTCAGTGGCAGGGCTTTCGGTCCTCTCGACATTGCCATCCGCACTATCCTCTGGGCTCGTGGCTGTCACTCTCGCCTATCGCTGTCTCGCAGACGCGGCCGACGCCGGACACCGTGCTGTGGTCGCGGCGATCACATGGGTGCTGCTCACGGTGGTGCAGGTTGCAGCATCCGCGTTGGCTGGCACGAGCATTCTCGCGATGCTCCCTCTGCTGGCCCTGCCCCTCGTAGCCTTCACGTCGTGGGTGCTGTTCCCCCGCTTGGCCACTCCGCCGCGCTCGTAGATGCTCACAGTTGCTACCGAAGGTCGTTGCTAGGTGTCTTCCTGCGGAAGCACTGCACCACTAGGTCGATCCTGCACACAAGATCGACCTGGTGTTCCGACAGATCTCGGATTCAATCTCAGTTCGTTGAGGTCTGTCGTCATTCTTCAGGTCTGCATCCGAGGGAGCCGCGAGTGGATCCGTTGGAGCCGGCTCCCTGGGACAATCCTCGACGTAACTCTCAAGGCATACGTGATGCGCACGTTTGGGATTCACATCCCCGAAGCAACTCCGCCCCGGCAGACCCAAGGTCATCCGCACGGGTCATTCCCGAATCTCCTTGATTCACGCTAGGCACCTCGACGCCCATCCCTCAATGATGCTTATCCGAGTCGCAGCAGGCGAGGGTTCCGGTACGGGGGGATTCACTCCGGTGTTGCAATCGCCATGCGTGCAGTCCCGAGTCGAGGCAATCCCTCCAAGGTGCCCTGCCCGGTGACGTCCCCGGGCTCATCTCCTCGAGGCGACTCCGAATCCCGTCGGCGCTGGTGCCCGTGGCCAACGTGACGCGACCGCACCGTGTCATCGCGACGCATCGATCGAGATGAATCGTGCAAGGATCCCGGCCATGAGTTCCGGCGCCAGGACCACGAACCTGCTCGTCGCGGGTGTCGCCCTGATGGTCGTGGCTGGAATGGGCCCGTGGATGATCCTGCTGCTCCTCGGTCAGCCAAACCTGGCGAGTGCGGCAATTCTGCCGGGCATCGCGCTCACCATCGCCTGTGTCACCGGGTCAGGGTGGCGCATCGGGCTGATGATCGTCGGGCCGTTTGCGGCACTCTGCGCCCTCGCGTCATGGGCGAGCCCGAGCCCATGGTGGTCGGCAGTCGTCCTCGCCGCAGCGGCCTCCCTGCGCGGTTACGCCGCTCGCGAGGGCTTGCACGACGCCCTGAGTCTCACCGTGATTACGCTGGGCTTCCTCGTGGCAACGCCGAGTGACTTCGGCTCACCGGTGCCGGCACCGGTTCTCGTCGGCGCCGTCTCCCTCGGCGCGGGTCTGTGGGCCACTCTCGTGATCTTTGCTTTGCGCTCGAGGATCCCTCGCGTCACGCCAGTCCACCTCAATCCGATCCGCGTGCTGGGATACAGCCTCACTCTGGCAGTGCTCATCGGCGTGGCCACCTTCTTCGTGGTGTCCTACAACCTCGGGCAGACCGGTGGGTGGATCATCCTCACCATTCTGGTGGTCTTCCAGCCGTATTTCGGCGCAGGCTTGAAGAAGGCAGGATCGCGCGCCTTGGGCACCATCGCTGGGCTCTGCATCACGATCGCCATTGGTGCTGCCTTCCCCACCGGCCCGATTCTCTATGCGTTCGGGTCGGTCTTCGTCATCGTCATGTTCCTGTTCCTCATTCAGAATCGTCCCTACTGGCTCTATGCCATGGTGCTCACTCCGACCGTTGTGCTCATGGACAGCGCCGACTCAACGGTGACGGTTGTCGCTCTGGAGCGACTCAAGGGCACCCTCATCGGAATTGCCTTCACGCTGCTCGTGATGCTTGCGCTCTGGCCGCTGGTGCAGCATCTTGAAACGAGGCCGACGGCACCGTCGCCTTGAGTGGGCTGTGTGGCGGGGAGGTCCCGGTGCAGCCGATACGGCGGTCGCCGTCGATTCGAAGGGATGGCGACTGGTCCGTCAGCACACTGAGGGAGTACCCTCACGTCCAGCAATCATACGTATGATGTTGCTCCGGTTGTGCTCGTTCCCGGCCTGGCTCGGATACGGAGGTGCTGTGGCTCCTGAGCATCACCGCGCGCGCCGTTCTCTGCTTGTCTCGGGTGAAGAGGTGTACGCCGACGCCGGTCGGCAGGGTGCTCGGTGTGCACCCCGGCGGGACGGAGTTGCCTGCCTCAGCAATCTGAGACGGATAGCCCTTCGAGGAGTCTTTCGGCAACGCCGAATGGCATCAGCCAGTCACCGGAGCCACTGATGTGTTGCGAGAACGAGATCCCGGAATACCCGGCCGCCGTGGCGCAGATGCTGGCCATGGCCAGGAACCGTCTGCGATCACCTGAATCCTGGGGCGCTGATGCATGGAACTCAGCGGTAGCGACGCGTCCGCTACGACATGTGGGCCCGCGGGGGGATTCCGCGCTTGAGGCGCTGTGGGCCTCCTACACCGACCAACGCGGACCGACAATTCAGGAAGTCGCTGCAGTCGTTCAGCGTGCGGTGCAGGTGAGCGAGGTTCCGGGCCTGGTCCTGCTTTCCGTGGGAGATGGTGAGCCCGCGTGGGTCGTGCCGGACTGGCCGGAGGTCGTCGAGGGAGCCGAGGTTGATGTGGCCGTGTTTGTCACGTGCACCGCCTCTGACCCCGTAGAGGTCACCATCGGAACTGACACCGTCATCCTGCAGGAAGGTCAATACGCGCTGCTCGAGGCGAAACTCGTGGGAAGCGCTGTCGGCATTGACGCCGCGATCAGTGGAGTCTCCTGTCAGTCACCGGCCGTGCTCACCCGCGTAGCCGGCGGACTTCTCCACCTCTCGTCGCCCACTGTGGTGCGCTGGACCGTTGTGGGTGAGGACGGACGAGCCCACTTCCCGCTCGGTTCGGTGCAGCGGTGGGATGTTCACGGCCGCGGCTTCTTCCATCTTCAGCAGGGTGAGGTTGCCGTCCCTCCGGGGAACTACCGCGTCCGCGCGGTAAGGGGCTTTGAGTTCTGGCCGTTTGAGGCTGAGATCTCCGTCCACGCCGGAACGAATGCGACCGTGCTCGCCGAACTCGAGCGACGCTTTGATCCCCACGGCAAGGGCTGGTGGTCGGCAGACCTGCACGTGCACGCAAATTATGGTGGTGAGTATGCGATCTCGTCGGATGATGCCATCGTCATGCAGCGCGGCGAGGGCCTCGACTTCATGAACCTCGTTGCTGCGAACCAGTTGTCTGACCACGTGCATGACATCGGGCTATTCAAGGCTGCCCTCCACCATCAGCTTCCCGGATCGCACGAGTCACCAGCGCACGCCGGGATCGAGTATCGCAACGACCTCTACGGGCACGCCCATATAACGGGAGCTCAGCGAGATATCGGCTACTACCAAACTGGACATGCACAGGGCGCCGTCAATGTTGACTGGCCGCTGAACAATGAAGCTCTCAACGCGTACCAAGCGGTGGGCGCAACCACGGGTTACTGTCATCCCGTCTTTCCCGATTGGGGTGGTGTATCCGACAACATCCTCGAACGTGTCATGGGACGGAAGGATCCCCGAACGAGCGAAGCGCGCTGCGCAGTTCTCGACGCGGCGCTAGGTGTCGTGGATTCCCTTGACGTCCTCTCGAATGCGGATGACCTCGCATCGGCCGAGCTCTATAGACATATGGTTGGAGCGGGCATGCGTGTCGCGGCAACCGCGGGGAGTGACACGATGCTGTCGATGCGCCAACTCGGAGTGCATTCCAACCCGCCCGGCTGGGTTCGTCTCTACGCACGAACCGGTCATGACATCACTCTTTCCTCCTTGCAGGATGCTGTGCGACATGGCCGCACCATTGCCACGAATGGTCCATGGATCGAATTCGATGTCGACGGCCGCGGTCCTGGTGACGATCTGATCTGTGAAGAACCGCTGACGGTCACGGTCACTGTCCGAGTGACGGTCGACGGCCCATGCACGGTGCGGCTCTTCCGCTGCTCGCAGCTCGCATACGAGTGGCACGTTATGTCGGGCGAGGCACAGCACGGCTGGACCGGAAGCATCGCGCTCGACGTGCCAATGTCGGAAGCGCTGATGGTTGAAGTCGTGGGTACGGCGGACCCGCTTGCTCTCGACGATATCGCCTACGCTCACACGAGCCCTGTTCACATCATGATGGCTGGACGCAGCGTGAGCCGAGCCGCTGATGTCGACTGGTGCTTGACATGGCTCGATCGCCTCCGAGACTTCGTGGCACAGAACGGTCGTGGAATTCACGAGCGTATGGGCGACTTTGGCGCTGCACTTGTGGAAGCCAGTGGTCGGCTCATCAGTCGAGACGCCCGGTAACTCGCGATTCACAGCGCCGTAGCGAACGTGCCGTAAGCGAGAGGAAACCGATGAAGGTTGTCATGGTCCCGCACAGTCATTGGGACCGGGAGTGGTACCAACCCTTTGCAGCCTTTCGCCTGAAACTCGCCGCACTGATGGACTCCGTGCTGGACATGCTGGACGAGCCTGGTCAACTCGCGCACTTCCACCTGGACGGTCAGACAGTCATGGTGGAGGACTATCTCGACCTGCGCCCGGACAGACGCAGCGTCGTTGAGGATCACATCAGGGCCGGTCGCCTGAGTTTTGGGCCCTTCTACACGCTCACTGATGAGTTCTTGGTCTCGGGCGAGGGCATCATTCGCAACCTAGAAAAGGGACTGGGCCAGGCGGCCGCGCTCGGCCTGAACCATCCCATCGGCGGGCCTTGGGCCGGCTACTTCCCCGACCAGTTCGGACACATCGGTCAGCTTCCGCAGATCCTGCAGATGTTCGGGATCGAGCACGCGGTCGTCCTCCGCGGAGTGCCGGCAGCGGTTGACCGCTCATGCTTCATCTGGCGAGGTATCGACGGAAGTGAGGTTCTCACCGAGTACCTCATTCATGGCTACTCGCTTGGGGCAGACATCTCTGACCCGGAGGCGACTGCGGATGGTGACTATCCCAATTTCGAGGGTGCGGCGGCGAGGGCTGCGTCCGTGTCCGACCGAGAGGTTGTGCTCGTACCGGTCGGTGCAGATCACACGACTCCGCACCGGGATCAATTCCCGCAAGCGCTCCGGCAGGCTGCGGATCTCAGCCTGCCGGCAGAAGTCGCCTCCTTGGCGAGATTCCTGACCCTTGCCGGCAGGCCCGCGAACCCACCGGTCTGGACCGGTGAGCTCCGTGCTGCTTCAACGTGGGTGCTGCTCCCCAACACCGTGGCGACGCGCGCTCACCAGAAGCGGCGCCGGGGTCTGCTGGAAACACGCCTGGAACGCTATGCGGAGCCACTTGCAGCGCTGCTCCCTGATCTCTGGGACAGCGCGGTGTTGAATGAGGCGTGGGACTTGATGCACCTTAACGCTGGTCATGACTGTGCCTACGGCGCAGGGGCGGACGCTGTCGCGGTCGACGTTGATGCGCGATTCGATCGCGTGGACGAACTCGTGACAGGTGTCATCCAGCGCGCTTCTGAGCAACTGCGCGGTATCCCCTCGAGAGCAGGCATTCTGCGGTGGAACCCATCATCCTTCGAGCGAGAGGGGGTGGCTCCGCTGGGATGGGTCACGGTTCCCAAGGACAGTCTGATCGCCCCGCAGCCGGTGCACGTAGCCGAGGATGGTTCTCATCTCGTCTTCGAAGGCACCATCCGAGTCTCCTTCACTGTCGAGGATGACGACGGCGATCTCTTCACGTTCAGCCCTGTCCCCGGATCCTCGCCGGAAGGGCCGAGTAGCATCCACCAGGCGGACACAGGCACGACGACTGTCGCCTTCGACGGGATCGACGTCAACGTCATGGCCACACGAGGTGGTGGCGACCCATGTGTCCGGCTCGACCTCACGGTGAGCAACCGTCGTTCGGATCACCGACTGCGGATGCACGTCGATCTCCCCGAGGCTGTCGATTCGTCAACTGCGCTGTCTCCGTTCGAAGTGGTCGAGCGGCCGCTCCAGGGTGAAGGCTTTTCGTCCGAGGTCGGATCCCGCACGTGGCCCGCTCGGGGGGCGATTCTCGCAGGACACACGGCGGTCTTTGCCGAAGGAGTTGTGGAGTACGAGGTCGCCGGAACCGAAATCTCGGTGACACTCCTGCGCGCCGCAGGAATGATCGCCAAGCCGTCAGTTCCCACTCGACCCATCTGGGCCGGTCCGGCAATCCCTGCGCCCGACGGGCAGTGTCACGGGACTTACAAGATGTCCTTTGGAATCACCACCTCGGCCAACGCCCAAACTCTGGTTTCCGATTGGGAGCGCTTTGCTCTGCCCCTGCTCGACGTGGAGTCTCCTGGCGGCGGCATATGCGACTCCGGTCAGCTCCTCGATGTCGTGGGCGCCCAGATTTCGGCCATTCGACGCCGGGACGATGCTGTTCACGTGCGTGTCTGGAACGACGGCCGAACTTCATGCACCGCATCAGTCGCGGGCAGGGTGATCGAACTAGGCCCTGCGGAGATTCGCACCATCGACATTGAGGACACAGGAGCAGGGTCCCTGCTCTCGGCGTACCCGCCACAGACCTGATCACGACAAACACGGGAGGAACCATGGGCGAGCAATCACCACGCGGCGCGTGCGTGCGATTGGCCAGCGAGTACAGCAATCTGGTCGTTGAGATCGACGCGACGGATGGTTCGCCCATCGCCCTGATCCGGGGCCATGAGAGGGTCCGGCTTGAGACGCAGGTGACGCTCGTGACCGAGGGTTTTGAGTCCCGGGCACCGCAGGGCGGACTTGAGTACTCGGGGACAATTGACGTGACCCTCGCACGAGACGTCGTCCACGCGCGGGAGCAACTGCACCTTGAGTCGCGGGTGTACTCGGTCCCGGCGCGCACAACGAGCTCAGATTGGTCGGTGATCTGGCACTACGAGCTCCGCAACTCAACGCCGAGCCTCGCTCTGCGCCTGGACGTGGTCTCGCGACGAGGTGGGGCGGTCCTGCGCAATGTCCAGGTCGACATCACAGCCATCGTCGGCGATCTGGACGGGTGGCTGGTCCAGGCACCCGGGAGCAAACTCCGCGCGGATCTTGCGCTCGCCGATCTGTCATACGTCACCGCTGTGCAAACAGTGGCCGGTGTCGAGTCGTCATCGGGGATCGTTGCTCTCGAGCGGGTTTCGGATCCGCAGCTGTTCCTCCTGTGGCCGCTGTCGCTCACCAACTACGGCGAGGTCGCCATCGGCCCGAGCGCCGGAGGAATGGCGGCCGAGTGGACCACTGACATCGCCGGCGTGCCACCCGAAGGTGGTTCGCTCACGGCCGGACCTCTCATGCTGGATCTGATGTCGACCTCATTTGACGCGCTTTTGCTCGACGTCCCCGACATGCTTGCGGCAGCGGGCATCGTGGGACCTGACGATCCGCCGGCCTGGGCCGCTGACGTCAACCTCTATGAGGTCCAGATCGGGTTCGGTGTGTTTCGCGGCGGGTGGACATATGAGCCCTACCCGACCCCCCAACACCTGCTCAACGACCTTGACCGCATCTCGGCCCTTGGTTACAACTGTCTGCAGATCATGCCGAAGCAGCCCTACCCGAGCTACAACGTCCATGACTACGACGACATCAGCACCAGCTGGTGTGATGAGGACATGCTGCGACGCATCGTCGATGCCTGTCACGAGCGCGGTATGCACATCATCCTTGACATCCTCATGCACGGGGTGATCGACAACGAAGCCATGAATGCAGCCGTCGCTGCGATCGATGCGGGGCCGTACGCCGCACGTCTCGACGAGACGACACCAGACGTGACGACGCTCGAGCGCGATGAGCTGCACTACTACTTCGTCGCCTGGAGCAGACACGTCAAGGATTTCGAGCCCTATTGGCGTGGTGGTTCGCCGTCGCGCCATCCACTCGTCGACGAGCATCCGGAGTGGTTCACCCGAGACTCTGCCGGAGGTATCACGGGTGTCTACACGCAGGCATTTGACCTAGCACACCCGGCATGGCAGGACTACTTTGTCGACAAGGCAGTCGGCATCATGCAGCGGCTGGGGATCGACGGATTCCGCTTCGATGCTCCGTCGTACAACTACTTCATGAACTGGTCCGAACGGACGAGGTCGGATGCGTCGGTGTCGATGCTCGGCTGCCTGCCGATGTTTGCCAAGCTGCGGACTGCGATGCGCAACGCCAATCCTGACTCCTTGCTCTACACCGAGCCGTCAGGTGCGCTCTACCGGATGTCCATGGATCTCGCCTACAACTACGACGAGCAATTCCTTGTCCCGGCGGTGATCCACCGGGGTGCCGGGAAGCCCCATTGGATTCGCAATGCTCGCGAACTGGGCCGGTGGATTGCGGTGCGAGACGCCACACTGCCCCGTGGCTCGCTGACCGCCCATCACTTGGACAGCCATGACACCTTCTGGTGGCCCGAGCCAGGGCAGAAGTGGCGCCGCGAGCAGTTCGGCCTTCCTGCCACCGCGGCGCTCATGGCGGTGTTCTGCCTGAGTGGTGGGCCCTACATGACCTATGTCGGCGGCGAAGTGGGCATCGAGGACGAGGTGCGCGCCGCTGCCGCAGTGCGCCGGGAGCACCCGAACTTCGCACGAGGGCGGTCGGACTACAGGGCGGTCGTCGCAGACCATGACGATGTCTATGCGGTTGTCAGGGAGTCCTCGCAAGGCCGGGGTCTGCTGCTGGTAAATCTGTCGGACGAGCGGGTGAGTTCAGTCATCGCGGTGACGTCCCCAGGCGCGAGCGAACTCCCGCCTGAGCCCATCGTTCACCTGGGACGCCTGTCGGCCGATTGGAAGCGCGAGCCGAGAGGGAACTGGACCACGCAGGTCCAGCTCGAGCCCTTTCAGGTGGCCGCCTTCAACCTCCCCGGGCATGGCTGATGTCACTGCCATATTGACCGAGGTCCCGGTGAGCCGTACGGTTCTCTGGAACGTTCAAGCACATCCCAGTAGGAGGTTCTGCGGTGTCGGAGCAGTCATTCGGACTGGTCGATGGGCAACAGTCAAAGGCGTTCACCCTTGACAACGATGACGGCCTATCGATCACACTCAGCGACTACGGTGCACGTCTGGTCGCTGCCCACGTGCCCGACGCAGCAGGGCGCGTCGTGGACGTCGTTCTCGGGTTCGATGACGCGGCGCAGTATGTGTCCTCGCCCGCCTACTTCGGCGCCACCGTGGGTCGATATGCCAATCGGATTCGCCGAGGCCAGTTCCGACTCAATGGAGTTGACTATCAAGTCGACTGCAATGAGAAAGCAAACCACCTTCACGGGGGCCGGGAGGGTTGGGACCGCCGGATCTGGTCATCGGAGGTTCATCCCGACGGTCTAGGGATCACCTTTCGAACCCTGAGCAGTGACGGCGAGATGGGCTTCCCAGGGTCGTGTGACGTCTCAAGTTCCTATCGGCTTGAGGGGCGCAGCCTTCGACTCACGATGGAATCCACACCGGATCAGGACACGCTCATCAACATGGTCCACCACTCGTACTTCAACCTCGCGGGACATGCCTCGGGCAATGTGCTGGAACAGCACATGCGGATCCCGGCAGACTTCTACCTGCCGGTCAATGACGAGCTGCTACCCACCGGCGAGGTGCTGCATGTGGATGGCACGGCATTTGACTTCCGTGAGCTTCGCCCGATCGGCGAGCGGTTCAACCAGCTTCCACCGACTGGCACCGCGATCTTCGACGGCGGCAGCGGCTACGACCACAATTGGTGTCTGCGGGGAGACGCGCATCCTCACGAGCCGGAACTCATGGAGGCACTCGAGGTGGTCGATCCGGCATCAGGCAGAAGACTGCGGATGTGGACAACAGAGCCGGGTCTGCAGATGTATACCGGGGGCTACCTCAGTGCTGACGTGATTGGTAAGGGCTCGAACCCCTACTGCCAGTACGCGGGCTTCACCCTCGAGACTCAGAAGTTCCCCGACAGCCCTCGGTTCCCGCACTTCCCCAGTTCCACGGTGCGAGCGGGTGAGTCCTATCGCCAGGTGAAGTTGCTGGAGTTCTCCAACCTTTGATCAGGAGCGGATCAGAGGGCCATGAAGGGGGTCACGGGCAACCCCTGAGCACCGGGTCGGCAGATGAACACGGACCCGGATAGCGGGTATTTCCCGAGGTCGACGTCGCTCATCCCGTGCCGGGCTGAGGTGATGTAGAGGTCTTGAAGGTCAGGGCCGCCAAAGGTGCATGAGGTCGGCTGTGGGACGGGTAGCGCGATGATGTCCGTGAGTTGGCTGTCTGCTGCGTAGCGGCGCACCTCGGCTCCTCCCCAGAAGGCCACCCAGACTCCGCCCTCGATATCGATGGTGAGTCCATCCGGGACACCGGGACTATCCCCGACGTCAACGAACGTGCGTCGATTGCTCACCGTCCCGCGTTCGCCATCGAAATCCAAGAGGTCGATCCGGCGAGTGGGGGAGTCGACGAAGTAGAGCCGATCACCGGTCGGACTCCAGCCGATCCCGTTGGAGATGGTGAGCTCGCGGAGGATCGGTGTCACGGTGCCGTGGGCGTCGATCCGATACAGACTTCCCGCACCTGGCTCCGCCTTGAAGGACATGGTGCCGGCCCAGAGTCGCCCCTGGGGATCGCAGGCGGCGTCGTTCATGCGCAGCGTCAGGTCCTCCGCCTCGACCGGCGCGAGGAGTCTCATGTGGGAGGCATCTGCATCAGCCAGATAGATCCCGTCACGCATGGCCAAGACCAATCCACCGTCGGCGGTCGGATTGGCGGCTCCGAGAGCTTGCCCGACCGCACAGGTCGTGGGGGCAGACATGCCCGGCCCGGCACGATGAAGGAGCCCCGCGAGGACGTCCACGAAGATCAGGGACTGGTCTCGCTCATCCCACCGAGGGCCCTCTCCGAGTTCGCACTCGATTCGGACGTGGACCTCGCAGTCAGCCCGACGCGTCACGGCCATGCGTGCCTACCTCCTCGGTGAATGTGGGGCGAAGCGAGGAGCATCGTGCCGAAGCGGCCGTGCTCGACATCGGATGTCGTCAGCTCCGAATCCCGAGATGGTGTCCCTCTAGGCGAAGACCTTGACGGCCTGTTGTACGCGATCGAGAGTCTGGTCCACGTCTTCCCTTGTGTGTGCGACGGACACGTACCAGATTCCGCGCCCGGTCAACCAGATGCCACAGTCTCGAGCAACTGTCGCTGCGAACGAGCGGTATCTCGTCGAGTCGGCACGCAACAGGTCCTGGTAGCAGATGACGGGGTCTGGAGTATCGAAGGAGACGTGGAAGGCCGCGGGAAGTCCGCGAACTTGCACCGGAAGTCCAGCATCCCGGAACACCTCCTGAAGACCCTGCATCAGCGAGGAGCCGACGGCTTCGACCGACGCATGGACTGGCTCGTCGGACATGATCTCCATGGCCTGCGCGATAGCGGCGCACGACAGGACGTTGGCATTGAAGGTTCCGGAGTGATTGGTCCCGGTGGCGAAGAGCGAGAGCAGGTCAGCGCGCCCCGCTAGCACGGACGCGGGGTATCCACCGGCAACGGCCTTGCCGTACACCGCGAGGTCAGGCACCACAGAGAACTTGCCGACAGCGCCCCGTAGATCAATCCGGAACCCGGTGATCGTCTCATCGAAGATGAGAACGGCTCCATGCTGCTGAGTGATGGAGCGCAATCCCTCTAGGAATCCCGTCTGAGGAAGGATCGATCCAGCATTGAGCATGACGGGCTCGGTGATGACTGCGGCGATGCGACCTGGATGAGTCTGGAAGGCCTGCTCTACAGCCTCAAGGTCGTTCCACTCCACCATGATTGATTCGTCGAGGGCCGCAGCCACCTGTCCCGGGCTGGCGAGACCGGGCCAAGGCTCGGCGGGTGACACGAGAACGTTGTCGAGCCAGCCGTGATACTGCCCGCGGAAGCGCAGGAACAGCGGTCGGCCAGTGGCCGCGCGAGACAGACGTAGTGCCGCCTGGACCGTCTCCGTTGATGTCATGCCGATGCGGACCATCTCGGCCCAGCCGAGGGTGCTCAGGATGCGCTCGGCAGCAAGGAGTTCCACCTCAGACTGAGCTGCGTAGGTCATGCCGCTTGCGATGGCGTCGGTCACGGCCTGCAGCATCCGCGGGTGAGCATGTCCGAGGAAGGCAGGTCCCTGGCCGAGGACGTAGTCGATGAACTCGCGCCCGTCGACGTCCCACAAGCGAGAGCCCTGACCTCTGGCGAAGACGACGTCTGCGACCTCCAGACGCACGTTGGAATTCACCCCTCCAGGAACGGATTGGGCGAGGCGTTGGGCGATGCGTGATGCTGCAGCATGAGTGGACATGACAACCCTTCTTGAACGTTCCAGAGGACTATAGGGGCGTGGCCACGGCGGGTCAATGCCACGTGCCCTGTGCTGCGTCCGTGATCACCCAGCGATGTTGCCTGTCGGGCCTGCGAGCTCAGTGGGTGCTCGAGGGAGCAGGCGACCGGCTCAGTCTCGTGGGACGAGTTGATGCTCTGACCAACGCAATTGCTCGAGTCGGGCTTCGGCGGATTCGATGTGGTCGACCATGGCGGCGCTGGCCCCTGGACCGTCACCCGCCTGAATGCACTCGAACACTCGGCGATGCTGTGCATGGGCTGCCTGCAACCCACCCGGGATGAGAGCGGTGCCGCGGCGGGAGAGGGTGAAGGGCTCGGCCATGAGGGTGAACAGGTCATGCGCGATGGCCACACCCGACATCTGCACGATGTCGCTGTGGAAGTCGCCGTCAGCGATGACGTAGGCATCGGCGTCATGTTGCCAGCGTTCAAGCTCCGCGAATCGACGCTCGAGAGCGTGCCGCTGCTCGGGCGTTGCGCGCAGGGCTGCCATGCTCGCCAGAACCGGTTCGATCCCCCGGCGCAGGATGAGAAGTTCCCGAATGACCGCTTCGCCGCCCGGGTAGCGGAGCCGGGCGGCCAGCAGGTCGGGGTCAAAGGTGCGCCACCGATCCGACGGCTCAACGATCGTTCCGCGGCCCCGCCACGTCGTGACCAACCCCCTCTCGGTGAGCACCTTGACGCTCTCGCGCAGCACGGTGCGCGCTCAGTTGAACTCTTCGCTGAGTTCACGCTCAGAAGGCAGGACGCTGCCCTCCGGGTAGGCCCCCCGCACGATCCGGTCGAGGATCTCCTGCATCACCGGGACCCACATCGGGCCCTTGGACGCGATCATCCCGACCTCCTTGCCGGACGGTGTCATGGATTGGTCTGGACGTTGCGCCACGCAGCATAGACAGTGCAGGACACGAGATCACCAACCTCATTCGTATGATGTACTATCTTTACCCATTCGCGAACCGTCGGCGAGGATGATCACATGACCGTTTCTGCCACGACGAGTCACCCGTCGTTGCTCGATCGACTCGCCCGCGCCCGGATGGTGTCGGTCGCCACCATCGCTGAGGTGCGCCACGCTGAGGACCTTGTCCGGGCCCTCGTCGCGGGCGGCCTTCCCTTCGTCGAGATCACCCTGCGGACGGAGGCGGGAATCGAGGCTTTGCGGGCAACCCGCGTTCCAGGGGCAGTCCTGGGTGCAGGCACGGTGACCACCTCGCGAGGAGCCGCTGCGCACGGTCATCGAGGCAGGTGCCGAGTTCGTTGTCTCCCCTGGTCTGGATGTCGGCACCGTGCGGGCCTGCCAAGAGGCGGGCGTTCCAGTCTTCCCCGGGGTGGCCACCGCAAGCGAGGTGATGGCGGCGAGGGCCTTGGGCTTGCGGGTCGTGAAGGTGTTCCCCGCATCCTCGATCGGCGGACCCGGCTTCATCCGCTCGCTGGCCTCGGTGTGGCCCGACATGCAGTTCATGCCGACCGGCGGCGTATCACTGGCTAACCTGGGGGACTACCTGCGACTTCCCGCGGTGATTGCGGTGGGCGGCTCGTGGATCGCCGCGGCGGATCTCATGGCTGCCGGGGACTGGTCTGGCATCACAGAGTTGGCTCGCGCCGCGGCCGAGGCGGTAGCGGGATGAGCCACCTCACCGCAGATGACAGTGGGTCCGTGACCCCTCTCGACCTGCGATCGCCGCAGGACTGCCGTTTCGACGCCGTCGCCCTCGGCGAGGTCATGCTGCGACTCGATCCAGGCGAAGGACGCATCCGATCCACTCGCAGTTTCACCGTGTGGGAGGGAGGCGGGGAGTACAACGTGGTTCGCGGCCTGCGCCGCGTCTTCGGTGCCAGAGCGTCTGTCGTGACGGCCATCGGCGACAACCATGTCGGCCTCCTGCTCGAGGACCTCATTCTCCAGGGCGGCGTCGACACCTCGTACATCGTGTGGAAGAAGTCCGATGGACTAGGTCGCAGCAACCGCAATCCCCTGAACTTCACCGAACGCGGCTTCGGAGTTCGAGGTGCCCTCGGAGTTTCCGCCCGCGCGCACAGCGCTTCCGGCTCTCTCGTCCCCGGTGAGATCGATTGGGATCAACTCTTCGGACGTGAAGGGGTGCGCTGGTTCCAC
>CAZLHZ010000012.1:0-755 GCA_964559285.1 uncultured Actinomycetes bacterium
AACAGGAAGAAGTCGTGCCCCACCGCCTCGAGCGCGTCGAGCGCCTGCGGCACGGTCATCGGCTCCGCCCGGTGCGACTTCTCCCGCACGAGCACCGGACCGTCCTCGTAGACCACATCGTCATCGGACGGGGCCCAGCGGTCGACGGCACCGTTGACGCGCGCTGCCGGACCATCACCATCCGCGACCAGCCCGGCCGGGACCGGCAGCACGCCGCCGCGGGGCCGATGCTCCGACCGTCTCTCGCCGATCCGGCGCAGCCGCTCCTCGAGCCGCGCCAGGGCCAGATCCACCGCGGTCTGGACATCCGTCGCCTTCGCCTCAACCCGCACCACCGGCCCGGTCCCCCGACAGGTCACCTGCACGATGAAGCGCTGCTCTGCGAGCCGGGGATTGTGCTCCTCGGTCACCTCGGCATCGATGCTCAGCAGGGATACGCCGAAACGCTCGGCCTTGCTCAGCCGTTCAATGAGCATGTCCCGTTGAGCTGGCGGAACGTGGAACTGTCGACCGTGGACGACGACATCGAGTTCGGACATGGCATTCCTCTCCTCGGACTGTCCCTTCACGCTAAACCCGCCCTGCCCGTCATGGGTGCCGATGCGGAAACGAATCACCCACCCCGCCGCCTCGTCGCCGCCACCACCGCGCACGCCGCGGGCTCAACCCCCACCTCACGCAGGGCCCGCGCGGCCTCCGCGAGGGTGGCCCCCGTGGTGACGATGTCATCGACGAGCAGGCACTCCCAGTGACGG
>CAZLHZ010000012.1:765-14853 GCA_964559285.1 uncultured Actinomycetes bacterium
CGTACGCGATCATGCAGACGAGGCACCTGCCGACGCGCCACGAGGGACCCGGCAAGGTTCGCCTGACGCGCCTTCGAGTCGAGCCCGGACTGATCGAGTCGACGCCGTCGCTGCACGAGGGTCGCCACGACCTCGGCCCGAACTCCCCGACCGCGCAGTTCCCGCACCGCATGCGCGGTCATGAGCGCCAGCGGATCATCACCTCGTGCCCGGATCGCCGCGCGGGAACTCGGGATCGGGACGAGGAGCACACTCGTGCCCGGTGCGCTGAGCTCCCGGCAGCCGAGCACGGAGCGCGCCAGCGCCCGACCGAGTGGGCGCGCCAGCGACCACTGGCCGTGCTCCTTCAGCGCGAGGATCGCGGCGCGTGTCACCGAGTCGTACGCCGACACCGCGACGCACGGCGGCAGTCCGTCGGGACAGGGGGTGGGATCCCGTCGTACGGCCGGGCCGGCGAGCTCACCCGCGCACCCCCCACACAGCCCGCGTCCCTCGCGCCCCACCCCACTGTCGCCCCCGCAGCCGACGCACTCCAGCGGGAGCACGAGTGAGACGAGGTCGGCAACGGCATCAAGGAGCGGAGTGAGCATCCGCCACCCTGCGCATGGCACCCGCGAGCCCGCCAGAGCTGACGGACATCTGGGGATACGGCGGGTCCGGATACGGGCGCGCGATGAGGATCCGCGATGACAATCGGCGAGTCCCTCCCGCGGTGCTCAGCCGTTCGCGTAGACCGGCTCGCGGCCCACGACCCGCTCCCGCCAGACACCGAACACGGACTCAAAGAGCACGCCGTCGGAGGTCCCGATGAGCGGCGGCGCCCCGGGGCTCGCCGCGATCGACTCCGCCGCGGCCGGCCCCCCGAGCACGCGCACCTCCCCGCGCGGAAGGCTGACCGACACGGCCTGGATCGGCCGAGCCCCATCGGTGGCCAGGGTCAGCAGGGAGCGCTCGCTCTCCCACGCGACGTCGACGACATTGCTCAGCTGCTGCTCCGCGCGGGCAAAAGCCGAGAGGGTCACGAGGCCATCGACCCCGCGGGTGATCCGCCCGACGAGCAGGGTGGATCCGCCGTCAACGAGCACCACGGCCGCGAGTCGCACACCGTCCGGGGCGAGCGCGATCCGCGCGATGCGACTGCCGACCGGCAGATCCGACACCGTCACACGACTCACCGCACCATCGGGGCCGACGGTGAGGATGCGTCCCTGCCGGGTCACCGCCCACAGCGTCCCCGCCCCATCGACCTCCGCCCCGGCCACGGCACCGACCGGGATCGGCTCGAACGCTCCGGCCTCGGGCCGCAGCCAGAGCCGTCCCCGCCCGTCAACTCCGGCGAGTCGCGCCGCGTCGCCGTAGACCGCGAGCGATCGCAGCCGCGGGCTCGTCCCGCGCAGGGCCACCGTCTGCAGCGACCCGGTCGCGCTCAGCCGGGCGATCCCTGAGTCGACGAGGGCGTACGCCGTCCCCGGGACTTCCATCTCCGTGCCCACGAGTAGCTGGCTGTCGACGCGCAGGACCGAGGGCAGCCCGGGGATCACGAGTCGGGTTCCGCCGGCACTCAGCTGCACCGCGGTCACCTCCGGCACCTGGGCGAGGGTCGCCGCGATCTGCGCCGCCAGCGCAGCGAGCGGCCCGGACGCCAAGGCCCGAACCCCCGGGCTGAGATCGACCTTGGCCACCCCGGACTCGATGGGGACGGAGGTGATCGCGAGCGTGGTGCCGTCCGGGATGGCACTGCGCACTGCCGGAGCCAGCCAGTCGGAGGGACCGGCGAGCAGGCGGGTCATGAGCGTCGTCGCCGTCCCGGGACCGAGGACCGGCAGGATCCGGGTGTCCGGGAGCAGCCGACCGAAGTCGGGGTCGTAGAAGTAGAGGTCGTAGGTCCGAAAGGCCCGGTCGACATCGGCGCGGGACAGGATGAGACCCGCGGGCACCTGGTTGAGCCGCCACTGTCCGTCGATCTGGACCAGCCCGAATTCCGCGACCACCTCGCGCCCCGGTTGCTCCACCTGATAGCGCCCATCGCGGCCAATCGTCCCGCTCATCACTCCGCGGGCGGTGACGGTGGAGGTCACCGTCGACGTCAGTCCGAGGACACCGTCATAGACGACGACCCCGGCGCGACTGTCCCAGTCCGCACTGGCGGGGGGCGTGAGGTACTGCCGGGCCACCGCATGATTGCCGTCGAACGAGGCGGACGCGTCGAGGAACCCCTGCACGATCTGGGCGGGGGACATGCCGTCGACCGGGGGTCGGGCGATGACGCGGATGAACTGGCCGGCCTCACCTCCGACAATGCGCTCACCCTGCTGGATCGGACCCGAGGTCGGCACATCGAGGGACCAGCCGGAACATGCGGTCAGGGTTGCCATGAGGCCCGACGCGAGGACCAGACCGACGGCCCGCCGCGACCGCACCGCGGAGAGGTGGGGACGGGTCATACCGGCACCTCGCGCCACTGGGGGACCGGCGCGTCTTCCGCGGACGCGACCATCGGGGCGAGCGGCAGCGGTGAGTGGGTGAGGGGGCCCCCGGAGACCCGCGGCAGGGTGAGCCGGAAGATCGACCCGCGGCCCGGTTCGCTCCACACCTCGAGGGCACCCCCGTGCAGGCGGGCATCCTCGAGGGCGATGGACAGACCCAGACCGGTGCCGCCGGTGGCTCGGGTGCGCGCGGGATCGGCGCGCCAGAAGCGGTCGAACACCCGGGCAGCCTGCTCCCCGTCCAATCCGGGCCCGCGGTCGAGCACGCTCACCGCGACGACATCGTCCGTGCCCGCGAACCGCACCTCGACCGGCTGGCCGTCGGAGTGCTCAATCGCGTTGACCACGAGATTGCGCAGGATGCGGCCGATGCGGCGAGGATCGCACTCGACGCGGCAGGGATCCTCTGGGCGGATGACGTCAACCCGCGTGGAGCGCCGCTCGGCGACCGGGGCCGCGTCCGACACGACGAGGTCCACGAGCGAGCACAGGTCCTGATCGGATGCCTCGAGGACAGCCGCACCGGCGTCATAGCGGGAGATCTCGAGCAGATCACCCAGCAGCACTTCGAACCGATCAAGCTGGGCCTGGAGCAGCTCGGCTGCCCGGGCGACCATCGGATCGAAGGAGTCACGCCCATCGTGCAGCAGGTCGGCGGCGAGGCGAATCGTCGTGAGTGGGGTGCGCAGCTCATGGGAGACGTCGGAGACGAAGCGCTGCTGGACGAGGGAGAGATCCTCGAGTCGGCGGATCTGGTCCTCGATGCTGCCCGCCATCTCATTGAAGGTGATGGCCAGACGCGCGAGGTCATCCTCGCCGCGCACCTGCATGCGTCCCTCGAAGTGCCCGGCGGAGAACTCGCGGGCGGTGGCAGCAGCCACGCGTACCGGTCGCACCACCTGACGGGTCACGAGGTAGGCCACAGCCACGAGCAGAAGCACGAGCAGTGCGCCGGTGAGCATGACGGTGCTGCGCACGAGGTCGAGGGTCGCCGCCTCCTGGTTGAGAGGGAACAGGTGGTAGAGCTCGTAAGCGCCGATGGTCGGCAGGAACACCGGGGCGCCCACGGCCAGGCCCGGGACGACGCGGCCATCGACGTACCGGATCTCGGTGTAGGTCCACGACTGGCGCTGGCTCTGCTGGATGGCGCGCCGCAGATCCGACGGAACGCTGGCGACCTCGACGAGGTTGGTGCCGCGCTCGGGGGCACCGGGCTGGTCGGTCGCGAGAAGCAGGACCTCAAACTGCCCAGGGGATCCGGCCTGGCCGGCGAGTGCGGACACGACGGAGTCGACGAGCGCGATGCCACCGGTGGTGTCGGCGCCGATATCGGTCGCGTCGATGATGCGCTGGGCCTGACCTACGCCGGCCGTTGCCTCACCGATGGACACGCGCTCCTTGGCGTCGAGAAGTCCGGCGGTGACGCGTGCGAGGAGCAGCACGCCGAGCAAGCCGACGACGATGACGGACAGCACGAGGGTCGTCGCCGTCACCCGGACCAGGAGCGAGCCCCGCCACCAGGAGCGCAGGGCGCGCAGCGGTCGCAGCGGGTCGATGCGGTGGCCGGGCCCGCGCGGGGTCACGGAGGTCCGGCCTTGTAGCCCACCCCGCGCACGGTGACGACGTACTCCGGCTTCTCCGGGTCGTGCTCGATCTTCGCCCGAAGTCGCTGCACGTGGACGTTGACGAGTCGGGTGTCCGCGACGTGACGGTGACCCCACACCTCCTCAAGGAGACGCTCGCGGGAGAACACCTGCCACGGCTTGCGCGCGAGGCAGACCAGCAGCTGGCATTCCAGCGGGGTGAGCGCGACCGCATCCTCTCCGCGGCGCACGGAGTTGCTCGTGACGTCGATGACGAGGTCGCCGATGCGCAGGGTCGGTGGGAGGCGGCGACGGATGCGGGCGAGGAGCTCCGCGGTCTTGAACGGCTTCACAACATAGTCGTCGGCACCGGATTCAAGACCCGTGACGACATCGGCGGTCTCGGTGCGCGCGGTGAGCATGATGATGGGGACGCCGGAGGTCTGGCGGATCTGACGGCACACCTCGATGCCGTCGATGCCGGGCAGCATGAGATCGAGCAGGACCAGGTCAGGCTTGCGCTCCCGGAACAGCGTGACGGCCCGAGCACCATCCCCGCACAGGACGGCGTCGTAGCCCTCCTTGCGCAGGTGGATCTCGAGCATCTCCCGGATCTCGGCGTCGTCATCGACGATCAGGACTTTGCCGCTCACGCGGTGCATCGTGTCACCACGGGGCGCGCCATGCTGGACAAGCGGTGGGTTCACGCCGATCGGACGCCGTGGCGCTGAGTCGGGTTCCGCGTGGCAGCATGGCCGGGTGACTCATCCGACCGAGCCCGCTGACCCCGTCGAGCCCACCGAGCCCACCGGGCCCGCCGGGACCGCGGGGTCCGCTGGCTCTGCCGGGCCGACCCCGCCGCACCTGCACTGGTCGCCGGAGCAGCCGGAGCCGTGGACGGGTGGGTACGCCGGAACCGGGACCGCCGGTGTCGGCGTACCCCGATCTTCCGGTGCTTCCGGTGCTGCACCTGGTGTTGGTGATGCCGGCGCTGCCGGCGCTCGCCGTCCCGCGGGCCCGCCCGGTCTGGGGGTCAGTGCTGCCCTGCGCGCGATGTCGGATCTCGTCCGGCGCATACCGCGCACGGTGATCGCCATCGCAGCCGTCCTGTCGGCGATCGCGGCGGTCGTCCAGGGCGTGCTCGTCGCGCTCGCGCCTCCGGCACCGCTCGTCCTGCCCGATCCGCAGGCCGATCCGGCGACCGCGCTGCGGGACCTGCTGCTCGGCACGTCCCTCGCCCAGACCGCCGCGACGATCGGGATTCTCGTCGTGTCCCTCATCGTCCAGGGTGTGGCCACCGGTCTCTACGCCGTCATGCTCGCATCCGCGGAGCCGATGACCGGCCGTCAGGCGTGGCGGCGGGTGCGCCCGCGGCTCGGGGCCCTCATCGTCGTGAGCATCGGCGCCAGTGTCGCCGCGATCGGCGTCCTGGCCATCGGGGCAGTCCTCGCCTCCGCCCTCGGGACCTCCCCGCTGGCGGCCCTCCTCGGCCTGGGGATCCTCAGTGCCGGCGCCGCCGGCGCAGTCTGGCTGAGTGTCAGCCTGGTCCTGGGTCCGGCCGCGGTCGCGGTGGAGTGGCTGGGGCCGATGGCCGCCTGGCGCCGCTCCGTCGACCTCATCCGCGGAGCCTGGTGGCGCACCCTCCTCGTGTGGATCGTCGCCCAGCTCCTCGGTGCCATCGGGGGGCTGGTGCTCACGATCCCTGCGTCGGTCATCACCCTCTTCTTCGGCAGTTCCGCGCTCGGGGTCGGGGCCGCCACCGCCGTCCAGCAGTTCGCTGCCGGTCTCGTGCTCATCCCCGTCGTCTCCATCGTCGTGGCCGTCCTGCATGCCGACCGGCTCCGCCGCAGGTTGTCGGGCCCCGGACAAGCGTCTGGCCCCGGACCAATGTCAGACCCCGGAGCCACCCTCGGTCCATGACCGACCGGCCTCGCTCCTCCACCAGCCGCACCCCCTCGACCGGGACCTCCCGGCCGTCGGCAACGGTCGGCGTTCGACAGTCCCGTGGGTCGGCCACGTCCCGGTCTGCGCGACGAACGGCCGACGCGCTCAGCGCCCAGCTGGACGAGGCACTCCACCACCTTGACCTGCGCACGTGGGTCGTCGACACCCTGCGCTGGCATGACTGGGCCCTGGGTCGGGAGTTCGACATCATCCGCTGCGAGGGCGCCCGACTTGTCGAGGCGGGTCCGGGTGAACGGCTGCAGATCATCGATTCCGGAAGCGTCCGCGTCACCTCCCGACGGATCACCTTCATCGGTTACTCCCAGGTCCGGTCCGCGACCTATCCGCAGGTCGTCGGATGGTCGCGAGGGGAGACCAGCCTGTCCCTGGCGAGCAACGGCGACGGGACGGTGTGGCATGTCATCGATGTGCCCGACAGCACCGCGCTCATGGCGGCGGTGTTCCTCAACCTCGCCGACTCCATGCTCGATGATCACCTGCGCACCCTCGACCGGATCGGCAACGATCTCGCCGAGGACTACACCGAGGCCTTCATCGCCGCCGAGGTCGCTCCCGCTCAGTCCGTGGTCGCGGCCCTCGCCGCCCGGTTGGAGGCGGTGGAGGCAGGACGTGAGCCCGGCTGACCGGTGATGGCCGAAGGTCACCCCCCGGGCCCGGGACATCGGCAAGGATCAGTGCACGACAGGCTGATGCCAGCCGACGACTGCGGCCGGTGGACTGTGGTCAGCGGATGACGACGAAAGGGTGAGGTGGCGGCGTGAGTGAGCTCGTGCGGTTCGGGCACATCATCAACGGTGAGGAGGTCGACTCCCTCGACGGTGCTCGGATGGACTCGATCGACCCCTACACGCGCGAGCCCTGGGCGACGGTCGCCCTCGGATCACCGGCGGATGCGCATCGCGCCATCGCCGCCGCGCGCGCCGCCTTCGATGAGGGACCGTGGTCGCGGATGGGCTACGAGCGGCGACAGGCCCTCATGCATCGCCTCGCCGACCTCATGGACGAGCATGCCGATGAGCTCGCCATGGCCGACACCCGCGACATGGGCAAACCGATCACCCAGGCCCGGCACGATGTCGCACGCTCCGCATGGAATGTGCGCTTCTTCGCCGACCACGCCCGGCTCAGCACCTCCGAGGTCTATCCCATGGACTCCGGACACCATGCCTACACCCGCTTCGATCCGGTCGGCGTGGTCGTCGCGATCGCCCCGTGGAACTTCCCGCTCATGCTCGAGACCTGGAAGGTGGCACCGGCGCTGGCCTGGGGCAACACGGTCGTGCTCAAACCGGCCGAGGACACCCCCACCTCCGCCACGATCTGGGCTCGCCTGGCCATCGAGGCCGGATTCCCGCCCGGTGTGCTCAATGTCGTCCACGGATACGGCCCCGATGCGGTCGGCTCCACCCTCACCGCATCCGCGGATGTCGACCGGATCACCTTCACCGGGGAGTCGAGCACCGGCAAGGCCATCTCGCGGGTCGCCGCCGATCACCTCATCCCGGTGAGTCTGGAACTCGGAGGCAAGGGCGCCAACATCGTCTTCGACGATGCGGATCTCGACAATGCCGTCACCTGGGCGGTGCAGGCGATCTTCCGCAATGCCGGACAGGTGTGCCTCGCCGGCAGTCGGCTCTACCTCCAGCGCGGGATCTACGACGAGTTCCTGCGTCGCTACCAGATCGCGGCCGAGGCCCTGCGCCTCGGCGACCCGAAGGATCCGCAGACGGAGTTCGGCACTCTCGCGAGCAAGACCCACTGGACCAAGGTCACCGGCTACCTCGACACGCTCGATGTCGATGGCGGCCGCATCCTCACCGGCGGTCGTGGTGAGGGGTGGAGCGTGCGACCCACGATCATCGTCGATGCTCCGCGACATGCCCGAGTGTGCCGCGAGGAGATCTTCGGACCGGTCGTCGTCGTCCAGCCTTTCGACACGGAGGATGAGGCGATCGCGGCAGCCAACGACACGCGCTACGGCCTCAATGCCATGGTGTTCACGGAGAACCTCTCCCGCGCCCATCGCGTTGCTGCCCAGCTGCGCGCCGGAACAGTCTGGGTGAACTGCTTCTTCATCCGAGACCTGCGCGCCCCGTTCGGAGGCTTCGGTGACTCAGGCGTGGGTCGCGAGGGCGGCAACTTCAGCCGCGAGTTCATGACCGAGCCCAAGGCGGTCGTCATGCAGATCAGCCACTGACCTGCGCGCGTGCTCGCCTCCGGCCGTCACCTCACCGCAGCGGCGACCGCGGCGTGTCATCGGGATACATCGACCCGTGAACCGGGACGGTCGCATCCAATCGCGCCTTCTGGTCAGCGTTCAGTGACACGTCGAGGGATCTCACAATGCTGGCCACAGTCTGCGGTCGTGACGCTCCCGGGATCGGCACGATGACCGGAGAGGTCGCGAGCAGCCAGGCCAGCACCACCTCCTGGGCGGTGGCACCGAGCTCGTCGGCAACTGTCGCGAATTCGGCGTACGCCGATCCCACGGTTCTCGCCTGACCGGCTCCGCCCAGCGGCGACCACGGCAGGAAGCAGATGCCGAGCTGCTCGCACATCGCGAGGACATCCGCATCATCGCGGTAGCGCGGGGACCACTCGTTCTGCACCGAGATGATGCCGCCCTCGCGTGGTCCACCGACCTCATCGAGTGCCACCTGCAGTTCAGCGGCCGTGCAGTTCGACAGGCCGATGCGGCGCACCAGTCCAGCATCCTTGAGCGACGCGAGGGCGCGCACCTGCGCCGCATAGCTCAGGTTCGGATCATGCCGGTGATGCTGATAGACATCGATGACATCAACACCGAGCTGCGCAAGGCTCGCCTCGGCAGCGGCACGCAGGCTGCCCGCGTCGCCGGCACGCCCCCATGACTCGCCAGGTCCCCGGGTGATGCCACCCTTGGTCGCGACGACGACGTGATCGAGACTCGCTGGCCCGGAGTAGGTGCGCAGCGCCTCGGCGACGACCCCTTCGTTGTGCCCCACCGCGTCCCATGCCGGGGCGTAGATGTTCGCGGTGTCGAGCAGCGTGATGCCGGCATCCAGGGCGGCGTGGATGGTGGCGAAGGCGCGCTCGCGTTCCTCCACCATGGAGGCGTCGGACAGGGGCATGCAGCCCAGCCCGATCGCGGACACCGTGAGATCGCCAAGTCGACGTGTGGGTAGTGAGGTCATGGGCTCATCGTAGGGGTGCCGCTTCTACCAAACGATCGGCCGTCAGAATCCTTCGCGACAGGCCCCTACCCGCGCCCGCCACCGTCTGGGCCGCGCAGACCCGCGTCGCCATAGGCCTGCGGGTGGTCCTCGCACGATCAGCCCCACGTCTCGGGCAGCGCCACGCTCAACCCCTCAGGTCACCGTCAACGGGGACAGTCATCGGCCGCACCCGCTCGTGGGATAGCCTCACGGATGGCGACGAGCAGTTAACCCTGCGCTCACCTGCACCTGACCTCGGTCGCAGCCCCAACCCCAAGACTCAGGCACGCAGCGCCCCCCGAGCACGGAGGTCCTTATGGGCACGACCGGTCGTCGCAGGCTCGCCACCGCCACTGCCTCCGCCACCGTCTCCGTGGCGCTTGTCTTGGCACTCCTGACCAGCGTTCCCGCCTCGGCGGCCGCGGTTTCGAACCCAGCTTCTCCAGTGGTCGCACCGACGGCACCGACGTTGCTGGTGTCGACCCCGCTCTCCGGTCCGACTGCCGTGCCACCCTCGACCGCCGATGACTGGCAGGCTTCGGCACCCTCCACGGCAGCCGCGCCCGCCAGCATCGTCCCGCCTGGTGATCCCTCCCCTCGAGTCGTGGCAATCCTCGACCAGGGCGATCGCCCGGTCATTCGCTCCTGGGAGTTCGACTCACGCACGGCGGCGATCGCCAAGGTCGCCCGGCTTCAGGACCGCGACAACATCCTCGCCATCAGCACCGAGTCGAGGGAGCAGTTCCTGCCCGAGGGCCCCGGCGTCGCCGGTGCCGGAGATCCGAGTCGCTCATCGCAGTGGGCTCTGACTCGGCTGCGCGCTGAAGCCGCCTGGGCCACCAGTCGCGGAGCCAGCGTCACCGTCGCCGTCATCGACACCGGCGTCGCCGTCCATCCGGATCTCCAGGGATCCTTCGCCGCGGGTGCTGACTTCGCTCAAGGTGGATCCGGGCGCAATGACGGCAACGGTCATGGCACCCACGTCGCTGGCATTATCGCGGCAACCGCCGACAACGGCGTCGGCATTGCGGGCCTGGCTCCTGACGTCACCATCATGCCGATCAAGGTGCTCAGCGACTCCGGCAGCGGATACTCCAGTGATGTCGCGCGAGGCATCATCTGGGCCGCTGATCACGGTGCCGACATCATCTCGATGAGCCTTGGTGGGGGCTACGACACTGCCAGTGAGTACGCCGTTGCCTATGCCATCTCTCGCGGTGTCATTGTCATCGCGGCCGCGGGCAACGAACGCACCATCGGTTCACCCACGTCCTACCCTGCAGCCTTCCCTGGTGTCCTTGCTGTCGCAGCGACGGATTCAGCCGATGGCGTCGCCTACTTCTCGAATGCCGGAGCGTACGTCGACATCAGTGCGCCGGGCGTCGCGATTCTCTCGACAATTCCGGGCGGATACGCCTCATGGAGTGGAACGTCCATGGCCACGCCCTACGTGTCCGCTGTTGCCGCCCTCGGGCTCTCTCGCGCTCGCGCCATCGGAGTGAATGCCAACATTCCCGCGATCCTCACCTCGACTGCCGATGATCTCGGTCCTACGGGTCAGGACAATGACTTCGGTTTCGGACTGGTGGATCCGCTCGGAGTTCTCAGTTCCGTTGATGCTCTCGCAAGTGCGCCCCCACTCGCGGCTCCCACGGATGTGCGGGTGACTTCGGTCGGAGCCACCATGGCAACCATCACCTGGACCGCACCTGCGAACACCACCGGTATTCAGTCTTACCGAGCGACGACGACACCGGGTGGTGGGGTGTGCACAGCTTCTACCGGCACCATGACCTGCACCTTGACAGGCCTCACTGCAGCGACGGCGTACCACGTGGCCGTGCGTTCCATCGGATCCGCATCCTCGTCTGTCGAATCGGTGCCTGCGTCATTCACGACGACGTCGCGTGTCGACGCCGGTGGCGATACCAGCGACCGCGCCACTGCGCTCATGCCCGGAATCACCGAGGACTTCATCGACACTGGCGGCGACATCGACTGGTGGGCGCTCAAGGTCGCCGGACCTGGTGATGTCCGCATCACCATGGACAACCTCCCCGACGATTTCGACATCACTGTGTACGATCCGCTCGGGAGCCTGGTCGGGTGGGGCTACAACTACGGGGCAGCCGCGGAGCAGGTGAATCTCCGAGTTGGTGCGGGGACCTACCTCCTGCGCATCTCCGGCTGGAATGGGGCGCGCAGTGACACCCAGCCCTATCGGCTCGTCGTCGACCTGCACCTGGATCGACCGGCTCCACCCGATGGTGCGGGTGACACTCCGGCCAGCGCCGGCATCCTCACCGTCGGAACCACCTCCGAATTCCTGACGGTCGGTGACGTCGACTTCTGGGCCATCACCGTCGCATCGACATCAGATCTCACCCTCACTCTGGGATCGTTGCCGGCCGACTACGACCTCGTGTTGTACGACGCCACTGGAGCGGTCGTGCTCGGCAGCAGCAATCTCGCGGGACTCGTTGATGACATCATCCGACTCCAGCTCACATCGGGGACATATGTCGCCCGTGTCACTGGGTATCAGGGGGCTGGGTCAGACGAGGCGCCCTACGCCCTGACCCTTGCGCTGACCGGCGTCCTTCCTCCGCCACCTCCCGATCTCGGTGGCGACACCCCCGCCGATGCCACCGACCTGGTGCCCGGTATTCCCGTGACCGACCCCATTGATGCCGCTTCCGATCTGGATTTCTGGCGACTGACCGTGCCTTCGTTGAGCCGGGTGTCGGTCACGCTGATGGCCCTGCCTGCCGACTACACCTTGTCGTTGCGAACTGCTGATGGGTCCACCATCGCCACATCTCGTCGAGCGGGAACCGCTGACGAATCCATCGGGGTGTGGCTGCAGCCGGGGACGTATGTCCTTCGAATCAACGCGGTCAATAGATCCTTCTCCGCACAGCCGTACTACCTGATCGCGCAGGTGCAACCATTGGGCCGCGATGTGCTCGATCAAGCGGGCAATTCGGTGCGCACCGCCACCGCACTGCCGGAGGGTCTCGTCGTCCACGAAATCATCCATGCGGCATCGGATCGCGATGTGTGGTCATTCGTCGTGCCACGCGCTGAGGTTTACACGGTCACGCTCTCGGAGCTGGCGGCTGACTACACCCTCACCCTCATGACCGCCACGGGACGCACTCGCGCCGTCAGCGCCAACACCGGGATCGCGGATGAAGTGATGATGGTTCGACTCACTCCCGGCGTCTACCTGCTGCGCGTCGGTCCGCAACCCGGCCAGTGGTCCACCCAGGACTATCGGCTTGATGCAGTTCCGAGCTCGTTACCTAGGAGCGCACCCGAAGCGTGAGAGTGCGCACCGCACTCACCGTACCGTCGGTGGCGCGCACCTTGATGCGCCATCTCCCGGAACGACTCGGCGTGCCACGGATCCATCCGCCTGTGCCCGCACGTAGACCTGGTGGGAGGTCGCCTGATGTGATCCGCCAGCGCACCGCTGTGGCACCGCCCACCGCGATGAGTTGCGTGTCGTAGGCGCGCTCAACCCGACCCGCAGGGAGCCGGTCGACCATGATCGTCACCGGGCGATGCACGTCCCAGGTCACGAGGGACTCCACCGCACGACCGCGAGCGTCCGTGATGGTGATCACAGCCGATCCCGAACCGACTCGTCGCGGTGTCCCCGTGAGCGCACCACCGGCGGACAGCGACACCCCGCGAGGCAGCGCGCCATTGGTTACCGTGAACTGCAGCGGTGCCTGGCCGCCGCTCACCTGCTCCTGTCGAGTCCAACTCTGACCGACATAGGCGCGTGAGACCGCGAGGTCACCAGTCCGCAGTGGCGCCACGACATCCAGCGACAGTGCAGCTCGTGCAGCCTCCGCGCCATCGGTGACCTGCACAGTGATCACCGATGTCCCTGCCGTCTGCGCCTCCCCGAGAATGCGGCCGTCGTCGCGCAGGGACAATCCGCTCGGGAGAGTGCCGTCAACGATGGACCAGCGCAGGTCCCCACCGACTGCATCCCCATCACGACGTGAGTCAGCGGTCAGCGTGACGGCATACGGACGATTCGTCAGCGCATGTGGCAATGAGCTCGTCGACACAATGAGTCCTCCCGACGCCACGGACACGGTGTATCTGCCGAGACTGCCGTAGTCGGAGTAGCCATCACCCGCGAGATCACCCTGACCCACGCCGTCCACGGCGAGGGCATAGGTCCCTGACTCAAGGTCAAGATCCACCCCGGCACCGAGTCCGGTGATGGTCCCCTCCCCCAGCATGGTGGAGACGGGGGCGATCATCCGCAGGATCGTGCCGTCACGTGAGGCAATCCGCAGTCGCACATCGAGGTTCGCCCCCACCTCGGCCGGATCGACCTGCACCCGAGTGGGCCCCGACCCGACCCGAAACTCAAACCAGTCGACATCATCACGGGTGCTGATCAATCCCACGCCCTGCTGCTGACGTCCACCGCGCAGAATGCCGGCGGCGGCGATCTCGTCACCGTGATCGTCCGGGATCAGTGACAGCCCGGAGGAGAGCATGATGGAGATGTCATCCTCCGTGTTCGTCGCGGTGTCATAGTCGCCGCCACTCCACTGGGTGAGCGGGTGGTAGTAGCCCACACCCATGAGGGGCGCCCACGGACCCTGACCGCGGTAGTACTCAGCATTGGCGACATCGCGGGTCGTGCCGTCATGGGACAGGCCTAGAGTGTGCCCGACCTCATGAGAGGCGGCCTCAGCGATGTCCTTGGCGTTGCTCAGGTTGGCGGGGAAGACCCATACCGGCTGCGTTCGATCATGGGCGCGCGGGTTGGCATCCGAGTAGGTGTCGAAGGCGCCCATGGACGCCAATCCACCGCACGAGCACTCGACA
>CAZLHZ010000012.1:14951-15323 GCA_964559285.1 uncultured Actinomycetes bacterium
CTCGCTCGACCGACGAATTGCCTCCACACCGGGATCCTGCGTCGTGACATCGACATCGAAGGGGGCATAGTCCTCACTGACCCGCTGCCACACCTCCTGCACCGCGAGCCGCTCATCGGTCGAGAAGGTCAGTGGATCACCATCCGTGTCGTACGGCCCGACCGCGTAGCCATTGGACAGTGAGAACTGGGAGTTCCACAGTGTCCCGTCGAGCACGAGTCCATCGAAGTCGAGCACGATGACGCGAGGTGCTCCCGGCCGGGAGTGCAGCAGGAACGTCTCTGCGAGCGGGTACGCCGGAATCCCGCCGAAACGCGCCCGTGGATGAGTTGATCGCACGGGCAGCGGCGGCTCGATGACGATCGTAGGATC
>CAZLHZ010000013.1:0-7321 GCA_964559285.1 uncultured Actinomycetes bacterium
GTCCCGCGGGCGACAAGCACGATGACGTCCGGGTTCAGGCCGGCTGCAGCCGTGCACGCCGCGGTGACGTCGTACCCACCCATCGACGCCCACCGCTGCACGAGTCGCGCCTGCTCGCGAATCTCCGCGAGCATCGCCTGCCCGCTCATCGCGCGCGGTCGAGCCAGGGCTGTGCGGGGATGTGGTCGCCGACCGGCCAGGGGCGCGTCACGACGCGACGCTGCGCTGCTGCGGCATAGGCCGCATAGACGATGCCGAGGATCTCGAGCCCGTCATCGCCATCGAGCTGCGCAGGGGCACGACCCGCGAGGACCTCGACAAAGTGGGCGAACTCGCCAAGCCACCCCCACGTGCGCGCCTCATCATGCGGCACCCACAGCAATCCGGTCGAGTGCGTCGCCTTCTCCGCGGTGTGCCCGATGCCGGCATCGCTGTAGACAAGGAGGGACTGGCCGCGCGCGAGATCAGCCGTCACCTGACCGTGAGTGCCGAGTACCTCAAGCCGCTCGTCGATGCCACCCGGTGACGCCCATGACGAATCGATGACGGCGATCGTGTCATCCTCGAAGCGCAGCGTGATGCTCGAGTGGTCCTCCAGCGGTGAGTCCGGATGGGCGAAGGTGCCGATCTGTGCGGACACCTCGACGACCGGGACGTCTCCCTTGAGCCAGCGCGCGACCGCGATGCCGTGACATCCCATGTCGAGCACGACGCCGCCGCCGGATTGCGCTGGATCGTAGAACCATGTAGCATGCGGTCCGCCGTGCCGCTCCCAGTGCTGGATCTGGAAGACACGGCCGAAAGCACCGCTGTCGAGGAGCTCCTTGACCCGCAGGTAGCGCGGTGCGAAGCAGAGCTGCTCGGCGTAGAGCAGGTGGACACCCGCACGTCGGCAGGCATCGACCATCGCGACGGCATCCGGCCAGGTGCGCGCAAGCGGCTTCTCGCAGATCACGGAGACACCACGACTGGCCGCAGCCTCGGTCATCTCACGATGGAGGTGATTGGGCACCGCGAGCGAGATCGCATCGCACTCCACCGCATCGAGCATCTCCTCGACGGTGGGGTACGTCGGCACCGACCAGCGTTGCGCGACGACCTGCTCTCGGGAGTCGGTCTGCTCGGCAGGATGCCGGTCCTTATCGTGCTCTACGCGATGGTGAACCTGCCCTTCGCGATCTGGGTGATGACCCCCTACTTCCAGGGCATCCCCCGCGAGATCGAGGAGGCGGCCTACGTCGACGGTGCGTCCAGTGCGCACACGTTCTGGCGGGTGGTCCTGCCGATGGCCCTGCCCGGAATCGTCGCCACCGGGCTCTTTGTCGCCCTGCTGGCGTGGAACGAGTTCCTGCTGCCCGTCGTGCTCGGCAATGAGAGCACCAAGACACTGCCCGTCTTCATCTCCGGATTCGTCAGCGCGCGCACCCTCGACTGGGGACCGATGGCCGCAGCGTCGAGTCTGGCGATCATCCCCATCGCACTGCTCACCATCTTCGCCCAGCGACGGCTGGTGAGCGGACTCAGTCAGGGTGCGGTGAAGGGATGACGGTAGCCGGTGGTGATGCGCATCCTGATCGGCACGAGCTCATCCGGCGGCACAATGAGTCGCGCATCCTCGCCGCGGTAGATGAGTCGGACGGTCCCATCAGCCGAGTGGGTGTCGCCACTGCCCTTGGCTTGAGCAAACCCACCGTCAATGCCGTCATCGATGATCTGTGCACGGCCGGCATCCTGCGTGAAGCAGGCATCCGCACCGGTGCGGTCGGTCGACCGGCCGCACTCGTCGAGATCAACCCGGATGCGGCGATGGCGCTCGCCCTCGCATTCGACGCAACCGGATTGACGGCAGCGGTCGCCGACATCACCGGCGAGGTGCGCTCACTCGTCGAGGCCGACCTGCCCAAGCCCGAACGACTCGCCCGCAGTGCCCGTGCACTCGCCGATCGGGCGCTGGCAGCCGCCGGGGTGTCCGCGGATGCGATCCGCTCCACGTGTCTGTCCGCGCCCGGTGTGGTGCAGCCAGAGTCTGGCCGGCGCACACTCGCCGACAACCTGCCCGGCCTCGACGACGCCGAACTCATCACCATCTTCGAGGAGGCGTACGCCGGTCCCGCGACGATCGAGAACGACGTCAACCTTGCCGCCATTGGTGAGCACCGCTTCGGCAGCGCCTCCGCCGCACGCGACTTCGTCTTCCTGCTTGTCGACACCGGTGTCGGCATGGGCCTCATGGTCAACGGCGAGATCCTGCGCGGCAGTCGTGGTCTCGCGGGCGAGGCGGGCTACCTGCCGATCGGCTCCGACACGCTCGACAGCCGCGCGCTGCGCGTGGGCGCCTTCGAGTCGGCTGCGGGACGCCAGGCGCTGCAGCGCACCTACCGCGAGGCACTCGCCGCGGCCGGCACACCTCGGCCGCGGGCCGACCTCGACCATCTGCTGCGTGCAGCCGAGAGCGGCGAGGCAATAGCTGTGTCGATCATCCGTGATGAGGCCGACCTCATCGCGCGCGGAGTGCTGGCCGCCGCCGTCCTCATCGACCCGCAGTTCGTCGTCCTCGGTGGGCGCATCGGCGGTCACCCCCTCGTCATCGACGAGGTCCGGCAGCGATTGGCCCGGCTTGCGCCGTACCCCATCGAGGTGAGAGCGAGTGCGCTCGAAGGACGAGCCCCCGTCATGGGTGCCCTGGCGCGCAGCCTCTCGGGTGCACGTCAGTCGCTCGGGCTCCCCGCTTGACGAAGGCGATCTGCCGCCGGGTCGCCTCCGCTACCTCATCGACACCGTGAGAAGTCCGCTGGTGGCGTCAAGCAGGCCGGGGCCACCGCGGACGAGGACGGCATAGGACGTCTTCTTGCGCGGGCGGTCGGTGAACCGGTAGACCCCCTTCGTCGACGCTGTCGCCAGACCGATCCGGCTCCATGATCCTCCGGAGCGCTTGGCGTAGAGCTCGACCTTGACCCCGCCGCGAGCCGCTCCGGATGCGGTCACCTTGCCGCTGATGACCACCGTCCCTCCGGGGCGAACCTTCGTGGGCGTGGCCGTCGCACTCACGGTTGGCATCACGGCAGTGACCGTGACCGGGATGCTCGAGCCCATGGCGTTGACCGCCGAGACCGCGAAAGTGTGGCTCGGGCTGTCTGCGAGATCCGTGATCACGGCACTGTCATCCCACGACTGAGCGCTGACCGTGCTCTGGCCGTCAACGGAGATGACATAGCCGGTGATCGGCGAGCCTCCGGAGTCGGCTGGCGCAGCCCAGGTCACTGTCGCCTCGCCGAAATCGGTTCCCGACACCGACACTGATTGCGGCACGGAAGGCGGCTGTGCTGCGGTGAAGGTGTAGGTCAGGTTGACGACACCGGCCTCGACGTCGTCGATCGTGAAACCGTCAACAGCGATCCAGTAGGTCATTCCAGCCGTGACACCGAGATCCTCGATGAGACTCGTCGTGATGTCCATGGAGACCTCGTCGTCATTGGAGTACACCCAGTCCAGCGTGGTGAGCGTGGAACCGGTGTAGACCGCCACCTTCGTGTCGAAGTCACTTCCGGCTGTCGACAGTGTCAGTTGCCCATCGACATCTGGCGTGTAGGAGTACCAGATCGAGGCGCTGTTCGCATTGAAGGCATGCTCCGGCTCACCCGGCTCGATCGTCGCTCCGACGGTGGTCCCGATGACCGTGCCCGAGATTCCGGTGAGAGCCTCGGCATCCGCGAAATCGTCATTGGCGGTCACCCGACCGCTGGCCTTGAAGCTGTAGGCCAGGCTCACGGACCCGGTGGGCAGGCCGGACCAGAAGGAGTTGTATCCGTCGACGGCAATCCAGTACGTCGTCCCACCCACCACGGGGATGGCCTCAAGGAAGCTCGTGCGGTCGTCGCCAGAGTCGTCGTCGTAGGCGAGGCCGGTCAGCGTGCTCACACTCGAGCCGGTGTAGATCGCCAGAACGGTGTCGAGGGGATCACCGGTGCTGGCATTGACACTGCCGTCGGTGCGCACATTGAGCGACCCATCGGCTGCAGGTGTGTAGGACCACCAGATCGATGCCCCACCCGAGTTGCCGGCGTGTGCCGGTTCACCCGTCTGCTTCGTCGCTGCGACATTGGTGCCGGTGACCGATCCGGTGCCGCCGGTGAGCACGGTCGCGTTGCTGAACGGATCATTGACCGGCCCATTCGGTGTCAGGGTGTATCCCAGCGAGTAGGCCCCGCGTGCCACAGCACCCGTGCCCTTGAAACCATCAACGGCGATGCGATAAGTCGTTCCCTGGGTCACATTGAGATTGGTGATGGCACTGGTCGTGACACTCACGGCGTTGTCGTTCGAGGCGAGAGGATTCAAGCTGGCCACATTGCTGCCGGTATACACGGCAAGCAAGGTGTTGAACGTGCTGTCTGCCGTGGTGAGGGTGAGCTTGCCGGTGGATTCCGGAGTGAAGCTGAACCAGACCGATGCACCACCGGCATTGCCAGCGTGAATGGGCTCACCGGTCTGCTTCGTCGCAGATGTCGTCGTACCCGTGACGAGACCTGAGGAACCGGTCAGCACCGTCGCGTTGGCGAGGTTGTCATTGGCGGGAGCGGGCTCCTCACCACCGCCACCACCGCCTGCGCCAGCAAAGGTCACCTCGGCGGTCATCGTGTCGGCGCAGGAGTTGCTCGTGACCTTGATGGTCGCTCCCGACGGATCACCGTTGTAGAGGCGGCTTGAGGGGGTCGACGTGCCGCTGAATGTCTTCTTGCCTGTGGTGCCGGGCCACGGGTCACTTCCCGAGGCCCATCCGGAAGCGGTGCTCAACGGCTCGGTGCCACTGGCCTCCTCGAGGTCGACGAGCCGGCGCGACTCATTGGAGTTGGCGTAATTGGACGAGGTGCGGGTCTCATCGATGTGCCAGATGAGCAGGCCGCATCCGGGAAGCCCGGAGTCCCAGCCGGACTGCTGCCGGTTCTCGACAAGGAAGTACTCACCCGTACCCGACTCCTCCTGGAAGGTCCAGTCGACGCCTCGGGGATTGCCGCTGGCGCCGACGAGGAAGACGGTCTGACCTGTCGCGGAGGCGGCCTTGACACTGACCGCACGCGTCCCCGACGTGATGACGGTCGGCGTGACCCAGCCCTGGTAGTAACGCGACCAGGCATCCGGCAGTGCGGGGCGGGCACCGTAGGGCAGATTGCCGCTGGTGTTCCACGAGCCGCCCGCCATGATGCTCCACTCGCCAATGCCCTGACTCGTGTAGTCGACGTCGTAGAGGTCCGGCCAGCCGAGATCGTGGCCCAGCTCATGGACCATGATGCCGATCGTCGCCTGATTTGCCGATCCGCAGCCGACACGATGCAGTTCACCGAAGAGGGTGTAGCCCTGACGCCCGACGACGACGCCGTCGCGCTTGTCGGAGGACCCGGAACTCGTAGACGCGGCCAACTGCCACTTGTGACCCCAGATTCCCTGGCCGATGTTCGCGGCGCACTCCGACACGGTAGCTGTCTCATTGCCGGCCAGGATGACCGTGACGTGGAGTTCCGTCGGACTGATGGCGCCATCGCGGTTGGTGTCGAAGGCCGAGAAGTCAACGAAGGCATCGGCCTTCGCGAGCGCAGCGCGAATGATGCCGTTCGACTGGCTCAGACTCGGGGATCCGTAGTTCGGGTGCGTGGCGCCGATCTCGACCCAGCCGACAACGCCGTCGCTGGGGCCGGAGGAGTCCGCGGCCGGGGAGATCGTGAACTTCCCCTGCGAGGCGGAGCTGTAGAACGCCCTGACGGAATCACTGGACCCGAAGTACTTCTCCGCCCACGAGCCGGGCGATGTGCTCGCCGGGGTGTCGGCGTACTGCGCGAGGATGACCAGCGTCGGGGCGACCCCACTGTTCTGGATCGCGCGCGGGGTGGCGCGTCCACTGCGCCCCGCACCGTAGTCGGGCCGGGCAGGAGCCGCCGGCCGCAGATGCTTCGTGATCCCCCGGGTTGCCGCGGCCGCACGGCCGCGGCTGGTCGTCGCCACCGGGCCGGGCACGAGCCTGCCCTCGCGGACCGCCGATGCCCAGTGCCACCAGCCGCGGGTGGCCCGGACGAGGGTGTAGCCCCGCACGTCCTCCACACCGTGGAGGGCGGCGTCTCCCCAGGGGACAGCCCGGAGCACGGATCCATCCGGCTGGGTGAGGCGCACGATTCCGGGGGCGACCGGGGCACCTCGGCGCAGGTCGGAGACGGTGTCAGCCGGGGCGGGGTCGGCCACGGCAGCGGTCGCGGTGATGCTCGCAGGTGAGGCCGGGCGGGAGGCGGCCGGGCTGGCCGGTGCCGGGCCGGCCGGTGCCGCGCTGGCCGGTGCCGCCGGCACCGTCACGAGGAGGCCGGCTGCCACCGCCAGGGTGGACGCCGCCGCCAGAGCGCGCAGCGATCGAGGGGACGTGCGGGTGACGACGTTCATGGGCCCTCCCAGGCTCGGTGGCCGTACTCCATCGCATCACGGGGGCGGTGCGGGCCAACGGCCGGTAAGGGCCGGGTAAGGCCCCCGATTCGGGCGCTGGGGCGACCTCGCGATCCTAGGGGGCGATGGTGAGCCATGGTCAATCCGCGAGAGAATCCGGCCATGGCTGACAACTCGTTCGACATCGTGTCCAAGGTGGAGCGCCAGGAGATCGACAACGCGCTCAATACCGCTGCCAAGGAACTCGCCACCCGATTCGACTTCAAGAACACCGGGACGGTCATCGAGTGGAAGGGTGAGCTCGGGATCGAGATCACCTCCAGCACCGAGGAGCGCGCCAAGGCGGCGCTTGACGTGTTCAAGGAGAAGCTCGTCAAGCGCGGGGTGAGCCTGAAGTCCCTCGACGCGGGCGAACCCCGCCTGTCGGGCAAGGAGTACAAGATCGCCGGCACGTTCAAGGCCGGCATCAGCCAGGAGCAGGCGAAGAAGCTCAACAAGCTGATCCGGGATGAGGGCCCCAAGTCGGTCAAGACCCAGGTCATGGGCGAGGAGCTGCGCGTCTCGAGCAAGAGCCGGGACGACCTGCAGGAGGTCATCACCTTGGTCAAGGAGGCCGACCTCGACTTCCCGGTCCAGTTCGTCAACTACCGCTAGACGTCTTCACGGGCGCGAGGCCTCGGCACGAATCCGCGCCAGAGCACCTGATCCGACCCTCCAACCGCCTAGGCTTCCGGGGTGATCACCCTCCGACAGGGCGTTGTCGCCCTCGCCATCGCCGGACTATGCACCGTGTCGGCAGTCACTGCCACTGCTCCCGCCTCAGGCACGCCGGACACCATCCCGGTGCCCTGCCTTCCCATGGCGATCGCCATGTCGGGCAAGGACCGTGTGGCCTTCC
>CAZLHZ010000013.1:7331-14308 GCA_964559285.1 uncultured Actinomycetes bacterium
AGCTGCTCGGAGGGCGGGGTGATCGCGGTGGACCTGGCGACCACGAACGCCAACGATCCCGCCACGTGGATCGGGCTGACATCCGGGCTCGTGACTCTGCCGAGCGGTGCCACGGCCTTCGCCTCGTTCGCGGGGGCCAATGACGTCAAGAGAATCGACGCCACCGGCGTTACGACGACGATCACCAGCTACGGCTCCAGCCTCTCACCCTCAGCGCTGGCCATTGCCCCGGATGGGTCGCAGCTCTACGTCGGGCTTGACGGATCCACGGATCGCCTCTCGATCGTCTCCCTCCCGGGAGGCGCGATCGACGCCACGGTCACCCTGGCGGGCCGCCCCTCACTCATCGCAGCCGACTCATCCGCCGCCTACGTCGTGGTCGACACACCCGATGGCGTCCGGGTGCAGCGGGTCGCCGCTGGCGGCACCCACGCCCGGGCGTCATCGGGTGTGCTGCCCGACAGCACGCCGGCAGACATCGCGGTGGATCCACGGGGTCGCTTCCTCTACGTCCTGCACGAGTCGGGTGCGGTCAGCCGCGTCGGACTCCCGGGGCTGGCCGTCACCAGGGCGGCCACCCTGCCTGACGGCTCCTGGTCAAGCCTCATCATCAGTCCGGACGGTGCCTGGGCCTATGCGGTCAATGCCAACATCCCCGGGACGAGTTCATCGGGAGTCGCACGAGTCAACACCACCACGGGTGCTGTCTCACCGATGGTGCGGTACGACGGATTCGCGGAGGACATCGCGCAGGTCAGCACCGGCCTCTCTTACGTCCTGCCTCTCATGGATGTGCAGAGCAGCCTGCGGATCGCTGATGTACCCGTCCCGGTCGTCACGGACGTCTCGCCCACGGTGGTCAGCACCAAGGGTGAGGTGCAGTTCGTGATCAGCCTCGCCAAGGTGCAGTCGTTTGTCGATATCAAAATCGGTCGATTCCCGTGCGCCATCTTGGACACCGACTACAAGAGGCGCACGGTGACCTGTGTCGCACCGAATTCACTCAAGAAGGGTGGCATGGCCGACCTCACCATCACCCATGGGGAGGAGGTCACCGTCCTCGACGACAAGATCGCCTTTCTTGACCCACCGCAGCTTGACCGGATCACGCCCACACGAGGAGGACGAGAGGGAGGGACCGAGCTCAGACTGATCGGGTCCCACTTCGATGAATCATCAGCACGCGTCACAGTCGGGGGGAAGACCTGCCCCGTCGTGCGGGTGTCTGACGATGCCTCATCACTGACCTGTCGCCTTCCGTCCGAGCCAAGCAGATCGACGGTGGATGTGACCGTGACCACCGGGGGAGGCAAGGTCACTCTGGCTGATGCGTTCACCTACATCGGAGAGCCGCGAATCGCCTCTGTGTCACCCACTCAGGTGAGTTCCTACGGTGGGGCTGAGATCACGATCAACGGCGCCAACTTCACCGATCTCAGGTCGGTGACGATCGGAGGTCAGCCCTGCGACGTCAAGGAAGCACGCACCACGAAGACTCAGATCGTCTGCCAGATGCCTGCGAACAGCCCCATTCGAGTGGGACTCACGCGAGTCAGCGTGGAGACGACGTTTGGCATGGACTCTCGCGAGGACCTGCTGCGGGTTATCGCCGAGCAGATCCCAGCCCCGTCTCGGGTTGACGCGTTCACAAGCCGCGAACGGGTTCTCGTGTTCTGGAACAGCTCCAGCCTGGAAACCGCACGCCTCACCGGCTATCAGATCGACATGCAGACCGGGAGCGCCAGCGGAGCTGCCTCCACGTGGACGACGATCCGCACCAGCACCGGGACGAGGACGGCAGCGTCCTTCACGCGCACAGCACTGGGTCTCGCGGAAGGGACGCTGGTGCGATTCCGAGTGGCGACCGTCAACATCGAGACTCGCAAGTCCACCTGGGCGACCCCATCGCCATGGCGGGAACTCACCGATTCCCTGCCGCTGCCCAAGAACTTTGCAGCGGTCTACAACTCTGCCACAGACCTCGTGACGCTCAGTTGGGACGACCCCGACGACGGCATTGCAGGCGGCCACAATGTGCGCGGCTATGCCTTCCAGTATCTCTGGCCAGGGGCATCAACATGGACCGACCTCGGCAGCCCGATTGTCACTGACTCAGGCACCGCACAGTTCTCTCTCGAGAACGTGCCCAAGGGAACGTTCAAGATGCGGATCCGGTCCATTGGATGGCCCGGCGAGTTGTACTCAGGCTGGAGCGTCGACCGGGCGATTCGGAAGTAGTCGGATCGCCTAGGCAGAGGAGCGGGTGAGCAGGTCAAGGAGCCGATGGTTCACGAACAGCCGATCGCGACCCACCTTGACATCCTGCAGCACGCCTTCATCGACCAGGGATTCAAGCCACGACGTAGCGGTCGGACGCGAGACCCCGCACCGTTCCATGACTGCGCGGATGCGGATGTAGGGCTGCTCGAACATCAGCGCCTGCAAGCTCGCGTTGGCACCTCCGAGACGCAGGGCGTCACGTGACTCCGGTGCGATGACGTCCTGCAGCTCCCGGATCTGCCGCATGTTGGTGATCGTGCCTGCGGCCACCTGCTCCACGCCCGTGAGGACGTAGGAGATCCACTCCTCCCACGCGCCCTCCTCAGTCACTTTCAGCAGCAGGCGGTAGTAGTCATCCCGCGTCTCGATGAAGTGGCGGGACAGGTGCAGCAGAGGATGGTGCAGCAGGCCCGCCTCCACGAGCATGAGGACATTGAGCAGGCGGCCGGTTCGCCCATTTCCATCCGCGAATGGATGGATCGCCTCAAACTGATAGTGCTGGGCTGCCATGCGAATGAGTGGATCAAGACCATCGTCAGCGTGGATGAAGCGCTCCCAGTCACTCAGTTTCCTCATGATCACTTCTCGACCCTCTGGTGGGCTGTAGATGATCGCCCCGGTGGCGGGATTGGCAACCCGCGTGCCCGGAAGCGTGCGCGTGTCCATGGACACGCCTCTGATCTCCGTGCAGATTGCCTGTGCGACAGGCCAGCCCAGGCCCCGTCGATGAGCAACGTCCTGGCCGATCCTGAGTGCTTCGCGATACCTCAGGGTCTCCTTCGTGGCAGCATCCGCTCCGGAGTCGTCTGCTGCGTGACGCAGGAGAAGGTCCGTCGTCGTGACGACGTTCTCAATCTTCGAACTCGCCTGTGCCTCAAGCAGCGGGAGGGTGTTCATGAGGATGGTCGGGTTGGGCATCGCTGCAGCAACCTCATCAAGGCGGGCAAGCGCCGCGCGGGCAGCGATCGCCCGCTTGAGGGTGGCGCGCGTCTCGAGTCGGGAGACCTCCGGTGGCGGAGGAAGGTGGTTGTAGGGCACCTCCGGATCCCAGCCAGCGTTCACGGACCCACCCTGTCATGCGAAGGTGAGATATGTAAAGTTTCGGTCGATTTCTTTACATGTGCGACGAACATGTCAAGAATTCGACCGCTTTTCTCTCAGCCGGAGAGGTCAGCGATCCCGTGCCGCAGCCCGGTCAAGCCCGCTGTCGGCGCGACCGGGGCGCTCCGCCACGCAAGGGCATCGAACGGGCAGACCTCCACGCACACACCGCAGTACATGCACAGGCCCCAGTCGATCTCGAACCGCTCGAGGATGTTGACAGTCTTCGGTCGGCGCGCACCCTCCTCACTCACCTGCTCGGGGTGACTGTCGAGGGAGATGCACCAGGTCGGGCACTCGCGCACGCAGATGAGGCACGAGGTGCAGGCCGAGGCGATGAGCTCGATCCGGCCGTGTGCGCCTTCCGGCACCGCGGGCAGATCAGCCATGGTTCGACCCCTCCCCTGACGCCTGCACCGCTGCCGACGATGACGATGACGCCGGTGTCCATCCCGGCACCACCCCCGGTGGTGGCTGCCTCCGTCGCGACGGGTTCGACGGGTCCGACTCGGCAGACCCCGGCCAGTCGCGGATCTGCCGATCGACCAGCACCGTGTCCTTGCGCAGCGGCCAGCGTGGCGACTCACCCTGCGTGAGCAGTCGCCGCAGGTCGTGTCCGGCGAACTCCACCCCGAGCATCTCCCAGGCCTCGCGCTCATGCCACGCGGCACCGGCATACAGATCGGTGAGCGTCGGAAGCTGCGGCTGCGCACGATCCACCTCGACGCCGACGAGCACGCGTGACCGCGCATCCGGAGTCATCACGTGCGTCACGACCTCGATGATCCCGCGCGCCGGACGATCAACCGCCGCCATCATGTCGAGGTACGCCGCTCCCGCGGCATGAAGTGCCGCATGAACACTGTGCCAGTGCGTTGGCGCAACCCAGCAGGTCGCTGGGCCGATCGGTGCCGGGGCGACCCGGCATTCGGCGTACGCCGTCGAGATGACGGTCATCAGTGTGGCCGCACCCGACGTGCTCACGCGGACTCCCGCAGGAGAGCCAGTCCGGCAACAATGGTCTCCGGCCGTGGCGGACAGCCGGGGATCGCGACCGTCACCGGCAGCAGGTCAGCGGCACCGTTGACGACGGAGTAGGAGTCCCAGTAGGGCCCGCCGCTGGCGGCACAGGCGCCGAATGTGACGACCGCGCGCGGCTCGGGCAGCTGCTCCCACGCGGCCAGGACCGCGGGGGCAAGCGCATAGGTGATGGTGCCGGCGACGAGCAGGACGTGCAGGTGCGGCTCCGGGTCTTCGGGGCGCGCAGGTTCGAGCAGGCCGTCGCTGATCGCCGCAGCCACCTCGATGCCGCAGCAGGCCAGCCCCAGATCGAGCAGGCGGGCTCGGATGGACCGGTCGGCCGGCAGGACGAGATCGAGGGGCACGGGCACGTGCACAGGGTACGGCGCGTGCGGAGCGCAGCCGCCCCGCGGGAGTTCCGCGGGATGTGCGACCCGCCCGCACGACAGGGGGGGTCGGGGGGACAATGGCGTCGGAAGCACAGCGGCGATCCGAGGAGTCCCATGCCCAAGGAACTCATCCAGCTCGACGAGGTGGTGATCCGCTTCGCGGGTGACTCCGGTGACGGCATGCAGCTCACCGGTGACCGCTTCACATCGGAGACCGCTGGCTTGGGCAATGACCTGTCGACCCTGCCGGACTTCCCGGCCGAGATCCGCGCCCCCGCCGGGACCCTGCCAGGGGTGTCCGCCTTCCAGCTGCACTTCGCCAATCACGACATCATGACGCCCGGTGATCGCCCCGATGTGCTCGTCGCCATGAATCCCGCAGCCCTCAAGGCGAACCTCAAGGACCTGCCGCGCGGGGGTGATCTCATCGTCAATACCGATGAGTTCACCAAGCGCAACCTCGACCGGGTCGGCTACGCCGCCAATCCGCTTGAGGACGGGTCACTCGACGCCTACAACGTGCACCCGATCGCGCTCACCTCCATGACGGTCGAGGCGCTGAAAGGCTTCGACATCACGAAGAAGGATGCCGAGCGGGCGAAGAACATGTTCGCCCTCGGCATGCTGTGCTGGCTCTACCACCGGCCCACGGACGGGACGATCGCGTTCCTGAAGTCCAAGTTCGGCAAGAACCCGGAGATCCTGCGCGCCAATCTCGCCGCCCTCGAGGCCGGATGGTCCTTCGGTGAGACCACCGAGGCATTCTCGGTGCAGTACGAGATCACGCCCGCGCCGATGGAGCCGGGGGTCTACCGCAACATTCACGGCAACCTCGCCCTCGCCATCGGCCTCATCGCCGCGTCGAAGCAGACCGGGCTGCCACTCTTCCTCGGCTCCTACCCGATCACCCCGGCCTCGGACATCCTCCACGAGCTGAGCAAGCACAAGAAGTACGGCGTCGTGACCTTCCAGGCCGAGGATGAGATTGCCGGCATCGGGTCAGCCCTAGGTGCGTCGTACGGCGGAGCCCTTGGCGTCACGACCACGTCCGGCCCGGGCGTGGCGCTCAAGTCCGAGGCGATCGGCCTGGCCGTATCCCTCGAGCTGCCACTCATCATCGTCGATGTGCAGCGCGGCGGCCCCTCCACCGGATTGCCGACGAAGACCGAGCAGGCTGACCTGCTGCAGGCGATGTTCGGTCGCAACGGCGAGGCCCCAGTCCCGATTGTGGCGCCGAAGTCACCGTCGGACTGCTTCTTCGCCGCGCTTGAGGCTGCGCGGATCGCGACCGCCTATCGCACCCCGGTGTTCCTGCTGTCCGACGGCTATCTCGCGAATGGCTCCGAGCCGTGGCGGATCCCGGATGTCGACTCGCTGCCCGACCTCACGGTGGAGTTCGCGACCGAGCCCAACCACGTCAATGAGGATGGGTCGACGGAGTTCTGGCCCTACGTTCGCGATCCGGAGACCCTCGCCCGACAGTGGGCGATCCCGGGCACACCGGGCCTGGAGCATCGCATCGGCGGAATCGAGAAGGCCGATGGACGCGGCACCATCTCCTACGATCCCGACAACCACGACCATATGGTGCGGCTGCGGCAGGCCAAGGTCGAGGCTGTCGCGCGCACAATTCCGCCGCTGGAGGTCGAGGACCCGTCCGGTGCCGCGCGCGTGCTCATCATCGGCTGGGGGTCGACGTACGGCCCGATCGGAGCTGCCTGTCGCGCGGTGCGCGAGGCCGGAGGCAGGGTGGCCCAGACGCACCTGCGACATCTCAACCCGTTCCCGAGCAACCTCGGCGAGATCCTCGCGGCCTACGACAGGGTCATCGTTCCCGAGATGAACCTCGGTCAGCTCAACCTCCTCCTGCGTGGGACATTCCTCGTCGACACGATCGGATACAACAAGGTGCGCGGCATGCCGTTCACCTCCGACGAGCTCACCTCCGTGATCACCGACGTCCTTGAGAGCCTGTGAGGTCACCATGACGACACTGGACATGCCCGGCTTGGCCCTCGTGCCGCGCGCGGACTCCCCGCAATCGGCGAAGGACTTCAAGAGCGATCAGGAGGTGCGCTGGTGCCCGGGCTGCGGGGACTACGCCATCCTGTCGACGGTGCAGGGGTTCCTTCCCGAACTCGGCCTGCGCAAGGAGAACATCGTCTTCGTCTCCGGCATCGGCTGCTC
>CAZLHZ010000013.1:14318-15036 GCA_964559285.1 uncultured Actinomycetes bacterium
TACATGGACACCTACGGGCTGCACTCGATCCACGGGCGGGCACCGGCAATCGCGACGGGCCTGGCGATCACGCGCCCCGATCTGTCCGTGTGGGTCATCACGGGCGACGGTGACGCACTGTCGATCGGCGGGAACCACCTCATCCATGCCCTGCGTCGCAATGTGAATCTCAAGATCCTGCTCTTCAACAACAGGATCTACGGGTTGACGAAGGGGCAGTACTCCCCCACCTCGGAGACCGGCAAGATCACGAAGTCGACCCCCATGGGCTCGCTGGACTACGCCTTCAACCCGGTCTCGGTCGCGCTCGGTGCTGAGGCGACCTTCGTCGCGCGCTCACTGGACACCGATCGCAAGCATCTGACGGAGGTGCTGCGTCGAGCAGCCGCCCACGAGGGCACCGCTCTGGTCGAGATCTACCAGAACTGCAACATCTTCAATGACGGAGCGTGGGAGGTCCTCAAGGACCGGGACTCGGCCGAGGCCAACCTCATCCGTCTCGAGGACGGGCAGCCGATCACATTCGGACCGGATGCCAGCAAGGTCGTGGCACGCACAGCCGGTGGGCACATCGAGGTGTGCGATGCGGGGTCCGTCGATCCAGCGTCCGTCATCGTGCATGATTCGCATGCTGAGGACCCCGGGCTCGCCTTCGCCCTCTCGCGACTCAGCCACAGTCACAGCCTCGCGAACACGCCGATCGGTGTCTTCCGTGATG
>CAZLHZ010000014.1:0-15023 GCA_964559285.1 uncultured Actinomycetes bacterium
AGTTCCAGATGTCCGTGTCCCAGGCCGGTGTGGCACCGGTGAACGTCGCCGGCGTCTGCATCGCCACTGTCGACAGCGCACCGGTCGTGGTCGTCCCACCAGCACCGTCCGCCGTCGTGGCCGCACCCGTCGTCGTCGAATCCCAGAACGAGGAGGAATAGGAGAAACTTCCTCGGCCGGCCAACCCTGCCACTGTGGTGCTCGCCGACACCGCACCTGTGGCATAACTTGACTCAATCGCGGTGACACTCGGGGCTGACGGCCCGACTCCCAAGAGGGCACCCGCGCCAACGCCTCCTACGACAGCACCCGTGGCATAGGAGTTGTCAATCGTCCCGGCGTAGCTTGCGCCCACGAGACTGCCGAGCGACTCCTCAGTTGGGTCCGTCGCCGTCACGTCCACGGTCGAGTAGCTCTCACTGATGGATCCCGGGCCATAACCACCGATTCCACCCGCGTACGAATCCGCAGTGATGCTGCCCTCAGCGAGAGAGTGGGTGACTTGGCTGGTACTCGCACCGTCACCAACGATCATTCCGACGTAGTAGCGCGCAGCTGTGATGGTTCCCTCAGCGTACACACCGTCAATCGTTGTTGTGCCGCTGTCAGAGACCAGAGCGCCGATGCTTCTGTCGCCCGTGATCGACACGTTTGGCAGGCGAATATTGCGAGCGGTTGCGCCCGACATTGCCCAGAAGAGGCCGAGGCCTTGTGAGGCAGCTCGATTGATCGTGAGGTTCTGGATCTCGTAGCAGTTCCCGTAGTAGGTACCGCTGAAGGCTGTGAAACTGGCTCCACCGAGGGGGTCCCAGTCAAGGCTGCCGAGGTCGATATCGCCGATCTGGACAAAGGTGGCCGCCATGCAGGACGCCGAGTCGTCCAGCGCTGCCAGTTCCGCTGACGTCGTGATGATGTAGGGATCCGTCGCGGTGCCCGACCCCCGGGCGATTCCCGTGCAGGCACCGGCCTGAGCCGGACCGGCCGCCATGAGCGGCAGAGCACTGAGGGCCATCGCGGCGGAGACGAGCAGCGCGGCGATCCGCCGTCCCTTCCGCCATCCCGTCACACGGCGACCCGCTGTGCTGTCCGTCTGATTCACAAGATCCTCCCTGGTTCACGGTGGTCGGTGGCTGCGGATGGGTCCCGCCACCGAGGGGTGGATACCCATTTTGATGTATGGATACCGCGCGGTAGCCTACGATACCGACCATGATGTATTCAAGGCCGGCCGCGGGCCGTTGACGAGGCCACTCGAAGGGCCAGCGGGGACGCTGTCCCAGGAGCCGTCCGGCGCGTTACTGGGGGAGCTTTACCCTGAGCGCGTGAGCACCGTGCCCGTCGAACCGCTGCGCCCCCTGCGGGCCGTGCGCAACGACCGGGCGATCCTCACGGCGGCGCAGCGACTGGCCGCGGATGAGGGCTGGACCGGGCTGCTCTTCCCCCGCATCGCTGCAGACGCGGGGCTGTCGATCCGACCACTTCATGAGCGCTACCCGAGCCGGGAGGCCCTCGCCGCTGACCTCTGGACCCGGCAGCTTGCCGCCGACATCATCGATCTCCTTGGTCGCGCCGCTGCCACACCAACCGGTCGAGCGGACATGACGGACCTGCTCACGGCCTGCACCGCCCCTACAGAGGCGCAGCGGGCTGCCAGCGAGTTGCTCATGGTCGTCCCGTTCTCACCGATGGTGGCAGCCAGCGTGGACACCACCTTGGGAGAGCACCTCACGACATGGCTCACACCCCGCGGGAACTCACCCTCGCGTGCGATCGCCGCGCAGCGCGCGTACCTCATCGCGCTCACGCTAGGGATGCACATCCTCGCGCGGCGCTACCCGCAGCGCGCAGTCACACTCACCGACTTCACCAGCACACTCGCTGGTGCCCTCGCTGCCGGCGACAAGCCACAGCGAGTGCCTGCGGACCGTGCCGATCATCTTGATGGCCCGGTCGCCTTCGGCACTGACGATCCCATCGCCGAGCGCCTGCTCACCGCGACCCTCGACGCCGTCGCCGAGGTTGGCTACGACCAGGCGACCGTCGATGAGATCTCCCGCCGAGCAGGTTTCACCAAGGGTGCACTGTTCCGGCGCTACTCCACGAAGCGTGACCTCTTCCTTGACGCCACCCGTCGGATGAGTGCCTCAACGATGGAGGCCAACCTCGCCTTTGAGCACCGCATCGAGTCTGCAACAACGCCCGGCATCGCCTCCGCCGTCGCCATCCGTGAGTTCATGCGACCGGGACGCGAGCGAGCACGTGCCGTGTTCCTTGAGCAGACACGACTGGCGATTCACGACCCGCAGGTACGAGCTGTCATCGATGCTGAGCTCAGCGAGGTGCTCGCGGCCGAGGCTCAGGCTCACTCCAGCGCTGGCCTCGTCCACATCCACACGGCACAAGCCCTCGCGCTCGGCATCGTGCAGCTGCAAGTGCTCCATCCCAGCACGTGGGAACTACCCTTCGATGTCGTCACGGTCCCCCTGCTCGACCATCACTGACAGCTCGAGTCATCAACGTGGCCAATCGGTCGTGGGGCACGGTGATCTCGGCATCGTCCACCCAGACCCTGAGTGTCACCGCCTCGGCAGTGAACCGATGCACGTGTCCACCGGAGCGGCGGTCATCCGCAATGGCATGCAGGTGCAACCCCGGGATCACCAGGCCGTCCTCCACCTCAGGAAAGCGAAAACCGACGAGCGTGCCCGCCCACTCATCGAACTCGAAGCGCACCTCATCCTCCAGCACCTTCACCAGCGGCTGGTACGGCGGTTCCTGGCGTCTCTCACTTCGCAGCAGGACATCCCGGAACGTCCCGTCAATCCGCACCGCAGCCACGTGGTGCGGATCATCCGCCCCCACCTCCCGCAGGGCATCCGTCACCAGACGGGCCACATCGACCATGGTTGCTCCCTCTGGGCAGGGGAGCTCCACGGACACCCCACCCGCGGCCGCAACCGCGAACGGCAGACCAAGATCGACCGGCGCTATCACGGGAACACCATCGGCGGGGATGCGCCACGCATCCCCGCCGACCGACACGATCTCGCCATCACAGGCCTCGGCCACGCCGAGGCCGAGATCTGATCCACCGAAGGCCTCACCCACCGTGGTCACCGCGTCATAGCGGGCGGCGAACAGGTCGGCCACGACCTCGTACTGATGGACGTGACCGTGAGCAGCGGCGGCGAGCCTCGCGTCGAACATGCCCGCAGTCTGTCATCCGCCGCTGCCGACACTCAGGCGAAGAGCCCCTGGCCGACGTAGTCCTTCGGCGTGCGCGCACCCGGCGGGATCGCGAACGCCGACGAGCTCGTATAGCGGACGTATTCGTTCATGAGATCCAGCTCCGAGAGTTTGCGCTGCATCGGGATGAACTGCCGCTCCAGATCGCGCACGTAGCCGAGGAAGAAGAGTCCCGAATCGATGAGTCCCTCGGCGTCCGTCCCATCGAGATAGTTGAAGGCGCGCCGCAGGATGCGGGTGCCTCCGTTGTTCGCTGGACTCGCGAGGGCCATGTGGGAATGGGGCGGGATCACGGGGTTGCCCGAGGCGTCGGTCTTGGCGAAGTCGGGTCGCGTGAACTCCCCTCCCCCGGACAGCGGCGCTCCCGTGCTCTTGGTGCGACCGAAGACCTCCTGCTGCTCATCGAGCGGCGACTCATCCCACTCCTCCAGCAGCATGCGGATCTTGCGCACGGCAAGGAATGTCCCGCCCGTCATCCACCCTTGCCCATCGGATGGCTGGACCCATACGGACTGGTCGAACCCGCGTTCATCGTTGGCCGCGATGTTGTTGGTGCCATCCTTGAAGCCGAAGAGATTGCGACCGGTCTTCCCGTCAGCGGCGTACTGCGCACTCTTGCCGAAGCCGATCTGGGACCACGCCACCGATACCGCTCCATCCGACAGTCGGACAAGATTGCGCATCGCGTGCAACGCCACCTGCAGATCATCCGCGCACGCCTGGATGCAGATGTCTCCACCGCTGATCGCCGGGTCGATGACATCGTTGGGGAAGGACGGGAGAGCGCTGAAGCGCTTGGGTGTCCGGGCAGCAATCCCGAACCGGTCGGAGCCATCTGCATCACGGAAGAGCGTGGGTCCAAACCCGAGGGTCACCGTGAGATTGCTCGGCGGGATGTCCAGTGCCTCCCCGGTGTCCTCCGGCGCCTCGTCCATCGCGCCATTGACCGCGCCCGTCTCACCGATCGGACGTCCCGTCGTCATGATGTACGCCGCCAGCGACCACATCCGCAGCAAGTTGATGAGCTCAGCGCGGGAGCCTGTGGTCACCCGAAGGGAGGCGAAGACGAGGTTCTCCTGAATCGGCGTGGCGATGCCGGCCTGGTGCGGGCCGTAGAAGGACACGCGAGCAGCAGCATCGCGGCCGGCACCCTGTCCCGGTCCGCGCCCGCCGCGGCCGTCACGACCGTGGTGCGGTCCGTGCCGGAGAGCGGCGCTGGCGCCGGTCGCGCCGGCGACCGAGACCACAGCGGCGGTGGCGGCCCCGAGGCCGATGGCACCGAGCACGGCCCGTCGTGACGGTGCGCTGACGGCGCCGCGTGCATCTGTCGTGTCCGACATCGTGACCCCTCGATCAACTGGCGAACCTCGTGTCCGCGATGGGGGGACGCTACGGAGGGTCAGGCAAAGGGCACACCCTCAACAGGTGCGGTCTAGGTGAGGTTTTGGTAAGGCCCGGTGGGCCGCGGGAACCCCTGCCCACCAGAGCCGGTCGCGTGATGGGCCCTCGTCGAGGCTCATCCTGAGGCACACTGTCTGCCATGACGACTGTTGCCGTCCGACGCACCGGTGTTCGGCGTACCCTCCTGACCGCTCTCACCATTGGCAGCGTGGTGATCGTCGCCGGCCCGGTGCTGCCTGCGGGAGCCGCACCCGAGGCGAAGGTGACGATCTGTCACCGGACGAACGCGACGAATAATCCCTATGTGCGCATCACCGTGGCGCAGTCGGCCGTTGACGGGGTCGGTGGCAAGGGTGATCACTTCGTGGAGCACACGGGCCCGATCTGGACCTTCGGCCAGCCCAACGGTGGACAGTGGGGGGACATCATCCCGCCGATCCCCGGCATCCACGACGGACTGAACTGGTCGATAGAGGGCCGCGCCATCTGGAGGGCGCGCTGTGAGCCGGGGCTGGCAACTCGGGACTCCGATGGTGATGGCATACGTGACATCACAGAAGACCGTGTTGATTCAGACGGCGATGACCAGCCAGATGTCACGGATGTCGATGATGACGGTGATGGCATTCCTGATCTCACGGACCCGACAAGTGACACCGACGGTGACGGCACCCCTGACGTCACCGATGCCGACGATGACGGCGATGGGACTCCTGACGTCACCGATACCGACGACGATGGTGACGGGATTCCGGATGTCACGGATCCCGATGAGGACCCCGACGGCGATGGCAAGCCTAACGCAAGCGATCCGGACAATGACAATGACGGTGCACGTGACACGGTCGACCCCGACCTTGACAATGACGGCGTTCCCAGTTCAGAGGACAGCGATGACGATGGTGACGGCATCTCCGATGCCAACGATCCGGATCGCACGAACAGTGGAATACCGGATGAGCGCGACAATCCCGACAGTGACTCCGATGGGCAACGTGATGTCACCGATCGGGACGATGACAATGACGGGACATCGGATACGCGGGATCGGGATCGCAACGGTGATGGACTCATTGAGACAACATCGCAGCAGCCTGAGACGGATCTGAAGGACATCGTGGAGGTCGGTCGGTCTCGAGTGGTCATCCCCAGTGGTTCACGGTTCACCGTCGACGGGATGCGCATTCACACGTCCGCGAGGTGCATTCCCTCTGTTCGGTCGCGTGCCGGGCTTCCCGCGGGAGACCTTGAGTCTTCTGATCTGTGTCGGGTGCGTTCGACGTCACGTGGACTCGTCATCAGTGTGCGTCTGAGCGTCCCCGTGACAGTGGTGCTGCAGGAGCAGGCCGCCGAGGTTGCTGACCTGCTGCCGCTGCTGACAACGACCCGCGTCAGACTGTCGGCCTAATGTCGTTCTCTGCGCGTGCTTTGATGTGCGACACCATCTAGGAGGAGTCGCACTCCGGCGAGATTCACTGGGCCGTGCTGGGTGATGACTTCTCCTATGACCTGGGCGACAACGGCCCTGAGTGCAGTGTGTGCATCATGGGTGGACAGCCCCTCAGCCACCAGCAGGGACGTGACATGGCCGGCGGCCAGGCGCATGTGCGGCCCCAGTTCGGGCTGTTCGAATAGTCGGGCGGCACCTGTGTGGCTTGTGAGGACGGCGGCGAGGCCTTCAGCAACAGCCGTCAGCGCCATGCGCCCGGTGCGCTTGCGACACACCTTGTGCGCAACGTCTTCAAGCAATGCATCGGGGATCGACGCCAGCAGTGCCTGCTTGTCCGCCACGTGACGGTAGAGAGTCATGGGAGCAACCCCCAGCTCGGCAGCCAGCGCACGCATCGTGAGTTTCTCCACACCAACCTCGTCAATCAGTGCCACAGCCGTGCGGACGACATCGTCTGCAGAGATCGTGGACGGTCGCCCACGCCGATTCGAGGTGTCACTCACGGGGTCACCGTATCCCCGCATCCCGGCACACCATGTTGACTTGCCCGACTTTGTGTACGCTGTTATCGTTATTCACATGAGTCCCTCAGTGCCTGCGAACGCATCTCCGTCACAGTTCGAGCAGTTCGGCCTGTGGCTCGCCTACGGCTGGAGGGCAGCCTTCCGGCACTTCCCGGCTCTCGTCCTCATCGCCCTCATTGCAGACCTTCCATTGACGTTCATCCGGATCGCTGCGGGGGATGTCACCAACCCCGTCGTGTCAACCCTCATCACGCTGGGCGCCATCGCTTTCGTGACGCCGTTCGCCAAGGCTGCTGCGATCGTGGCGATCGACAGGTGGGACCGCGGCGAGCCGCGAGCCGTTCTGGCGGGCCTCGGCGCTCTGCTGCGTCGGTTTCCGCTCCTGCTGGCGGCCAGCCTGCTGTGGACCATCTCGGTCTTTGCCGGGGTCGCCCTTCTGGTGGTGCCCGGCATCATCGCGCTGGTTCTGGGGCAGTGCCTCATGGGCGCGATCACCCTCGAGCGTCGGTCCCTCGGAAGCGCCATTCGACGGTCCATCGCCCTCGTGCGCCCACGCTTCTTTGCCGTTCTGGCTCTCTTCGTTGTCGTTCAGCTCTGCGCCGGGGTTGTGAGCGGAATCCTTGAGGCCGTTCTCGGGCTCATCCTCGACGGTTGGGCCTTGGCTCTGCTTTCCGGCTGTCTGTCGTCACCGTTTGCGTTTGCGCCACTGGCCGCCGTGTTCCTGCTCAGTCGCTCACTAGACGACGCCAGACCAACCGGCCCTCTACTTGGGACTGCAGCCTGACGAGTCATCGGGACGAGTCCCGCACCGAGGTCAGCGCACGAACTGCTTGACGAAGTCCCGTCCCAGACCGACATTCTCGAAGTGATCAGCGGCCTGCTCGAGGCGGTTGAAGACATCGCCGTACTTGATCGGCCGGCCATCCTCATCGAGCTCAATGAGGGTCCCGTGGATGACGAAGAGGGTGTAGGACTCCTCCGCCGTGCCCATGAGCGTGTGGACATCCCCGGGCGGTTCGTAGACATAGGTGCCCTCCGTCGCCACCCAGTCGCGCTCCGCGTAGTACCACGACCCCTTGATGACGAATCCATGCACGGGCGACGGATGAGCATGGCGGCTGATGAAGCCTTCCTTGCGGATGCGGGTGATGTTGACCCACATCCCTTGGGTCGTGTCGAACAGCAGCGGGCGCAGCCACGCACCTTCCTGCGAGGCCGGCACCCACAGGCGCTCGTCCGAGGCCATGGCCTGCGCGTAGAGCTCGTCCTTCTGCCACACGCTGGGATCGAAGACGGAGCGCTTGGTGAGCATGGCACCTCCAGCAAGGATGGATGTCGGGGTGCTGTCGGACCTGTGCCGTCGCACCCGATGCCGACGATCCTGCCACACGGACACGTCTCGGGACATGGTCCTGGCCGTTCGGGGAGGGCTCACCCCGGGCGTCGTTGAGAACCTGAGCGAGAGCCTGACGGGGAGCCTGGTCACGTTCACCGCAATACTTTCCCCATGTCATCTCTGGCTGATCTCACGGCGGTCGACCTCGTCACTGGATTCGCTTCGGGATCCTTCACCCCGGTCGACGTCCTGGACGACACACTCGAGCGGATCGGACGAGTGGACCCGCTGGTGAACGCGTTCGTCGGCCTGCAGGCCGAAACCGCGAGGACTCAAGCTCAGGAGTCGGCTCAGCGCTGGACTCGCGGTCAGCCGCTCGGTCCGATCGACGGTGTCACGGCGACCATCAAGGACTCGATGGCACTCGCCGGCTGGCCAACGCTGAAGGGCTCACGGCAGTCCGACCCGAGCAAGATCCTTCGCGAGGACTCCCCCACCGCCGCCCGCCTGAAGTCCGGTGGCGCGGTCATTCTCGGCAAGACAACCTGCCCGGAGTTCGCATGGAAGGGGACGAGCGACTCCCCCCTGACCGGCATGACGCGCAATCCGTGGGACCTCGAGCGCACCACGGGAGGCTCCTCGTCCGGCGCCGCCGCGGCTGCGGCGACAGGAATGGGGGCCCTCCACCCCGGCACCGATGGAGCTGGTTCGGTCAGAATGCCAGCGGCGTTCACTGGCATCTTCGCCCTCAAGCCCACGTTCAGCATCGTGCCGATCTACCCACCGTCAACCGGTGGACTCATCGCCCATGTCGGTCCGATGACGCGTACCGTCGCGGACGCAGCGCTCATGATGGAGGTCATTGCTCAACCCGATGACCGGGAGATCTATCCCGCCTTGGGTGACGATCGTCCATGGCTTGCCGGGCTCGATGCAGGGGTCAAGGGTGTGCGCATCGCCTACACGCCCTCATGGGATGACTACCCGGTCCGCCCGGATGTCGCCGCCGCGGTGAAGCGCGCTGTCGACGTGCTTGCGCGAGCGGGAGCCATCATCGTCGAGGTGGATCAGCCGGGGATCACCCTGCACCGTCAGGAATTCGGTGTCATCTGGGCAGCCCTACTGTCACAGCCACTACGTCACATCCCCGAAGCCGAATGGAGCAGGAGCGACCCGGGGCTCGTGGCCGAGACTCGTCGCGGCCTGTCTCTGACCGCCAGCGATCTTCTCGATGCGGAGAAGGCACGCATCACGCTGATGGGCCAGTTCCGTGCGCTGCTCGCCGAATACGACCTCATCATCAGCCCGCAGATGCCATGCACAGCGCTGCGCCTGGGTTCGGACCTCGTGCAGGATCCATGGGACTCAGGGCTGGCGATGGACCATTGGCTCGACTGGTCACCGTTCACCTACCCGCTCAACCTCACTCGGCATCCCGCTGCGAGCGTTCCCGTCGGTTTCGGTTCCGATGGACTCCCCGTGGCCATGCAGATCATGGGCCGTCACTTCGAGGATCGATTGATCATGCGCGCCGCGCGGGCCTACGAACGCGAGCATCCGTTCGTGCTCCCCAGCATCGAGCGGGTCGCACCATGACGTCGAGGGCCCTTCTCGTCGACTGGGGTGGGGTGCTCACCATCCCGCTCGATGACGCGATGCGCGCGTGGTGCCGTGCCGACGGCATGCCCTATGAGCAGGTCATGGATCTGCTGGACTGGTACGCGCCACCGGACGGAAGCGTTCATCCCATTCACGCACTTGAGCGAGGGGAGATCGACCGCAACGAGGTTGCAGCGTGGTTCAGCCACGAATTGCGCCAGCGGCACGCGGTCAACGTGGACCCGGTGGGCCTGCTTGATCGGATGTTTGAGCATCTCGAGCCCTATGACGAGATCCTCGATCTGTGCCGAGTGGCGAGGGCGAAGGGCTGGAAGACCGCCGTGCTGTCAAACTCCTGGGACAACGAGTACCCGCGGCATCGATGGGAAGGCGCCTTTGATGAGGTCCTCATCAGCGGAGAGTTGGGAATGCGCAAGCCTGAGGAGAGGATCTTCAGACATGCACTCGGCGTCCTCAAGGTCGATGCCCACGATGCCGTTTTCGTGGATGACGAAATGCCGAACATCCTCGTGGCACGCAGCCTCGGCCTGACAACAGTGCATTCTGACGATCAACTGGCTGCGGCCGCCGAGTTGAGGGTGATCCTCGATACGTCCACATGAAGTCGCGGCCTCCACACTCATGGCTGGATGCCGTGCCGACTCATCAGGGAGTCCGCTGCACGTCCATCCGCCCGCACCCGATTGAGTTCTACTCCACAGTGATCGACTGAGTGGGACACAGTCGAGCAGCCAACTCGACTGCCTCCATCAGGGAGTCATCAGCCGTTGCCGCGAACAGCAGCTGGCCATCAGGGTCCAGAGAGAACACCTCCGGAGCCTCGTAGACGCACTGCCCCATGTTCTGGCAGGTCGCGAGGTTCACCTCGATCTTCACGACTCCTCCTCTGTCGCTGGCTCTCTCAACGTGAACACGGGTGATTCGGTCTCCCACATCAGCCCGTCACAGCAAACCAGCGGCCTTCTGGGTCGCTGAAGGCGAAGCTGCGGATTCCGCTGTGCTCGCCGATCTCCATGGCCGAGACACCACGCTCAATCAGCTGCGCGCGGGCCGAGTCGAGGTCTTCGGCATGCAGTGCAATAGACGGGGCCGCGAGATCAAGGCCGTAGGGGTTGTCCGCCATCATCGCAAGTGGGACGAGTTCGAAGGCGAACGGCTGATCCGCAAAGCCGACCCGGACGACCGAGAATTCACCCACTTCTATGCGCTTCTTCTCCACCATTCCCACCTGCTCGACCCAGAAACGCCGGCAGGCCTCCGCGGCGGTGACGTAGAGGACGACGTAGCCCACGCTCATTGACATGTCGCTCCTGAGGGGTTGGTCTGCTCTCAGAGAGCAGTGTTCAGCGAGCATGCTAGAACTCAATGGGGAGTGTGGTGATGTTGCGAATGAATTCGGTGTCATCCCTCAGGATGGGGCCCGCGATCCGATACTCCGGGAAGCGCTCCACGAGAGCCGTCAGAGCCACCTCGGCCTGGCGCCTCGCCAGAATCTGGCCTTGACATCCATGCTGACCGCCGCCGAAGGCCATCTGCATCCGAGTGAGCTGGGGGCGTGTGTGGTCGAAGATCTCGGGCTCAGGGAAGAAGCGCTCGTCCATGTTGGCTGAACCGATGAACGCGAGCAGGATGGATCCAGCAGGAAGGATCTCCCCGCTCACCTCGATGTCTTCAAGGACATAGCGCGTGATGAATTGCTCAGGGGTGTCGATGCGAAGCATCTCCGAGATCATGTCGTTTCGAATCTCTGGCCGCGTCCGGAAGAGTTCGCGCTGCTCAGGCATCTCGCCGAGGAGCTTTACCCCGTTCTGGATCAGAAAGGAGTTGTCGAGGTGGCCCACGGCGTAGTAGAGGGTGATCGAGGCCATCAGTTCCGCCTCACTCAGGCGACCATCGTCGACGGCACCGACAAACGCGTCAAGGAGGCCCGGGCGCGGCCACCTGCCTTGCTTGCTCACGAGATCTTTGATGTAGTCGACGTACCAGGCGAAGGCAGCCTCAGCGGTGGCCACATCCTGCTCCGTTGCTGACGGGCGCAGGGCCCGGCCCATCTCGACGACCTTCTCACGGCAATTCTGCGCATCATGCGTCCCCACGCCAAGGACATGAGCCATCGTGCCGAATGTGACGGTGAAGGACAGATCTTGACATGCGTCCAGACCGCCGTTCCGCTCTCCGTCGTCAAGTGCCAGGTGGACGAGACGCCGTGTCTCCTCAATCCACTCCTCAACTCGTGCCGGGACGAACCACGTCGACGACACTCCGCGAACTCGACCGTGATCCGGTGAGTCCATTCCCAGGATGGAATCATGGAAGATGTTGGCGATGCCGAAATCAAGCTCCTTCGCGCTGAGCCGCCTGTCCCGTGTGAGCGCAAGAACGTCCTGGTGACGTGTGACGCAGTGAACGCCTGCAGGACTGCTGTAGACCGGTGTCAGGTCACGAACGACCTTGTAGTAGGGGTAGGGATTCGCCTGATAGGTCGGATCGGCGAATGGCAGTAGGTCCTGATCGATCATCATCGTGTTCACGTCGCCTCCTCTTCTCGTGTCCCTTCTGATCCTGAGGTCAGGACCTGACCCTGAGACGCTCAGGGTCATAGATGGGTGTGGCCACAACCTCAGCAACCCTGGTGATCCCGTCGCCGACGACGACCTCCACGTGCGTCCCCACGGCTGCAGCGTCGCGATGCACCCGTGCCATGCCCAGCGTCGCCCCACCTAGAAAGGGTGAGGGCACCGCCATAGTCACGAAGCCAACGGGGCGATCTCGATGGTGCAGGGCCAGTCCATCAAGTCCATCGGCGTCACCGTCGATGCGAATGGTGACCACGCGCCCCTCAGCAGTGTTCTTCTTCGTGACAAGAGCATCGCGACCGAGGAAGTCGCCCTTGTCGAAGTCGACAGCCCATCCCAACCGGCATTCGAAGGGGGTGACAGTGTGGTCATATTCGACTTCACCCATCACCATGCCTGCTTCGATTCTCGCCATCATGAGTGCGGCGGCACCGCAGGCTGTGACCCCCAGGTCAGCGCCACTCTTGAACAGTGCATTCCACAGATCCGCCGCCCGGTCGACGGGCACCGATACCTCGTAGCCCAACTCGGCAGTGAATCCGAGGCGGCTCACTGTTGCCGGGATCCCCGCGATGTCAATGCCCGTCCGAACCGAGTAGTAGGGCAACGCTGCACTTGACAGATCCGTGGCTGTCAATCGCTGCAGCAGTTCCCTGCTTCGCGGCCCTTGGACAGACGCAACGGCGTACTCCTCCCTGCGCTCAGTGAGCACCGTGCCAGCCGGAACCCGAGCGCCAAGAACGTCACCGAGCACCGGATTGCCTCCGCACAGGAGCACGTGGTCATCGGCAAACACAGTGACCGTGCAGTCATCGATCATCAGACCGTCAGCGTCGGTGACGACTCCGTAGGCGATGCGACCCGGCACCACAGCGGCGACATTGCGGCTGAACACCGAGTTCGCCACGGCGATCGCTGCCGGGCCTCGCAGATCCCACTTGTAGAGCATGGAGTACTCCAGGATCCCGACGCGCTCGCGGAAGGCGGAATACTCATCAACGGGATCGGCAAGCCACAGGGGTACGGCGTACCCATAGACATCGATCCACTCCGTCTCCAGTCCCTGCGGATAGAGGCCCGAGAAGGGCGTGCTTCTGAGGTGATCGGGGCTGGCCATCGGACCCTCCAGAAACTTTCCATTTGGGTAGGTTGCCCCACGGTAGCGTCAGCCACCGTCGCTGTCAGCCGTATGCGCAGGGAACATTCAGCCGAGGGGAGGGCGCTATGCCTACGGGGACTCGCGGTCAGCCGAGCGGGGGGTCACCGGCGTACGGCTCCGGACGTGAGGCGCTGCTGCGGGCCACGGTCACCGTGGTGGCGCGAGGCGGTCTCCGGGCGCTCACCTACCGCGCTGTCGCGGAGCAGGCGGGAGTGACCCATGCTCTGGTCCGCTTCCACTTCGGCTCACGCGATGCCTTGATCGTCGCAGCGACGGAGTACTCACTCGCCGAGGCCATTCGCGTCGGCGGTCTGCAGTCCACGTCTCATGGAGTCGATGACTACGCCGACCAGCTGGCCGACTTGCTCGTCACCGAAGCTGATCTGACGGCCTTCCAATTCGACGTCATTCTTGAGACTCGACGTCGCCCCGAACTGCGTCCGGTGGTTCGCGAACTCTACGAGGCGTTCTGGAAGACAGCCACGGCCGATCTCGTCCATCGCGGGGTTCCCGCCGATGAGTCTCTCGGCCGGCTCGTGTTCGCCGCGCTGGACGGGCTGGTGCTCTACTCCCTGTCGATGGACGATCCGACAGCGTTGGACGCACCCCGTCGACGCCTGCGGCAATTGCTCGCGCTCGCGGCGTCGCACCCGGAAGCCTTCAGCGATGAGCCCACAAACACGGCCACGGCAGGACCCGCGAGGGCCTGACGACGAACACGTGACAGCGCTCATGAGCGTTGAGCGGCCCGCTCACTGGGCGAGGAATCCGCCGTCGACATTGAGTTCGGCACCCGTGATGAAGCCGGCACGAGGACTGCAGAGGAAGGCCACTGCCTCAGCAACATCCTCCGGCTGGCCAAGGCGACGAAAGGGCGTAATCGCCTGCAGCTGCTCCTGGTCCATGTCCTTGTTGAGGTTGGTGAGAATCACGCCCGGATGGATCGAGTTGACGCGCACTCCATCCTTCGCCCAGCCGATCGCCGCGGCCTTTGTCAGTGTTCGGACCGCGCCCTTGGACGCGTGATATCCCGGAGACACTCCCCCGAAGCCGCCCGACGTGCCGAAGATCGAGCTGATGTTGACAACGGCCCCATCCCCCGATTCCTTCAGCCATCTCGCGCAGTGCTTCATCCCGAGCCAGGTGCCGGTCTGGTTCACGTCGACGACACGCTGATAGACCGCGAGGTCCTCCGACTCGATCGGATCCCAGTCAGGAATCCCAGCGTTGTTCACGAGACTGTCGATGCGGCCAAAGGTCTCGATGGTCCTGCTGACCACCGTGATCCACTCGGACTCCGACGCGACATCAAGGTGAAGATAGATCGCGGTCCCACCCGCAGTGCGGATCTGATCGACGGTGCGCTGCCCGCCGACATCGTCAATGTCGCAGGCAACCACGGGGCCGTCGTCTGCCAACCGCACCGCGCTTGCCGCTCCGATTCCGCTGGCGGCACCGGTGACGATCGCCACCCGACCCCTGGTCACGGGATTGCCCACTCGTGTGACGTCGCAACACTGCACTGCGTGCTCATGGATGCTCACTCCTCCGGTGTGGTGCCCGGAGCTGCAGGGCTCCAGACCGCGGTCGTTCCCCCGTCAACATTGATGGTGGCGCCGTACATGTAGGAAGCGGCATCTGAGACAAGGAATGTCGCCACCGAGGCAATCTCCGAAGCCAGGCCCACACGTCCCGCTGGCCCACCCCCGAC
>CAZLHZ010000015.1:0-10108 GCA_964559285.1 uncultured Actinomycetes bacterium
GTGTTCAGTGATGACCCGGCGTCGGCGTTCTACGCACGTGAGCCGCAGGCGCGTTCACTCAGCCTCGCCCAGCCCCTCTGGACCGAGGCTGATGGTCCCCTACCAGCGCTCTACGTCAGCCATGGGGCGCCACCGCTCTTCGATGACGATGTGTGGATAGAAGAGCTCCTCACCTGGTCAATGACCATGCCCAAGCCGCGGGCGATCCTCATTGTCAGCGCGCACTGGGAGACGGCGCCGATCGGTCTGTCAGCTACCGATGCCGGGACACCGCTGGTCTATGACTTCGGTGGCTTCCATCCGCACTACTACGCCATGACCTACCCCACGCCCGACTCACGCACGCTCGCTGATCGGGTGCGGGCGCTCCTTCCTGATGGCACCGCCGTGCATGAGCACACGCGCCGGGGACTCGATCATGGCGCGTGGGTGCCGTTGAAGGTGATGTATCCCCTCGGTGATGTGCCGGTCCTTCAGATGAGCCTGCCAACCCACGACCCGCAGTCACTTCTGGAGCTCGGACGACGGCTGCAACCGTTGCGTGAGGACGGAGTTCTCGTCATCGGATCGGGCTTCATGACTCACGGACTGCCCTACATCACGCGGGAGATGTGGATGGGCACCGGGTCAGCGGGATGGTCGGTAGATTTCGATGTGTGGGCAAGTGAGGCACTCAGCCGTGGAGATCTCGACGAGCTCGCCGCCTTCGCCTCTCGTGCCCCCGGGATGCCTTTCGCACATCCCACACCGGAGCACTTCACTCCGCTCTTCGTCACTCTGGGGGCAGGGGCCGATGATGGGGCGATCGAGACCGCCATCGAGGGCTTCGTCTTCGGTCTCTCGAAGCGGTCGTTCTCCGTGACCTGACCGGCCCTAGACACCGCCGCTGAGGGTCAAACCACCATCAACAACGATCGTCTGGCCGGTGATCCACGCCGCATCCTCCGAGAGCAGGAACGCCACGACCCCGGCCACATCGTCCGGGACTCCCAGACGCTTGAGCGGGTAGGTCGCGATGACGTCATCCTCTCGACCCTCGAAGAGCGCGGTGGCGAAGTCGGTGCGCACGACCGCCGGGGCCACAGCATTCACGCGCACCACCGGGGCGAGTTCGACCGCAAGCTCAGCTGTGATGTGCGACAGCATCGCTTTGCTCGCACCGTAGAAGCCGATTCCGGGAGCGGGACGCATCCCGGCCACCGAGGACATGTTGACGATGGCGCCACCATGGTCACGCATCCACGCGTGGTAGACCCGCGTCGCCCAGCTGATGGCCGCGAGGCAATTGACTTCGACGATCTTGCGCGCTGCCGCCAGATCCATGTCAATGAGGGGACCATAGACCGGGTTGATCCCGGTGTTGTTGACAAGCATGTCGATGCGGCCGAAGCGCTCCAGTGCACCGGCCACTGTCGCATCCTGATGACTCGGATCATCAGCCTTGCCCGGCACAGCGAGGACGAACTCCTCGCCTCCCAGGTGCGTGGCGGCCTCCCGGAGCGTCTCCTCCTTGCGAGCAGTGATGACGACTCGGCCGCCGTCCGCGACGATTCGACGGGCGACGGCCAGCCCGATGCCGCGGCTTGCACCGGTGACGATGGCCACGCGGCCGGTCAGATCTGAGGTCACGGTCTTCTCCCGGGTGGTGTTGATTGACGCGGCGGTCTCAGGCGATCCTGATTCCACGTCGCAGGGGCAGGGCCAGAATCGCCTGGACGATGCAGATGGCGCACAGCACGGCATAGAGCCCCAACCAGGACCCCGTGCCGCCGATGAACCAGCCCATGATGACGGGGCCGGCCGCGCTGCAGAGATAGGACACGAAGAAGCTGAGGGCTGTCAGGCGCGCAGATGCCTGGGGTGTCTCGCCGTACTCCGACAGCAGGGTCAGTCCAAGTGAGAATGCCGCACCCGATCCGATCCCGGCGAGGATGGTCCACACGAGGGGAAGCCAGCCCGGCACGAACCCGATGACCATGAGTCCCACGGCCGAGAGCAGCGCAGATCCGGCGTACGCCCACCGCCGCTCATGCATACGCGAGACCACCCGCGGGACGAAGAGCGCACCGATGACCTGCGCAGCGATGCATACCGCCATGAGATAGCCGGCATCGACCTGCTGCCAACCACGGTCGTGGTACGACGGTGCCATCCACGCCAGCACGGCGTAGAAGACGAATCCGTTGCACCCGAGGTAGGCGGCCAGCGCAAGAGCGACCGGATTGCGCCACGGCAGGCGAGCCGGTCTCACGTCAGGTGTCGATGTGGTGACCCGTGTGGGCCGTGCACGCTCATGGCGTGTCGTCATCACGACCCACAGGGCAAGTGCGATGGCGACCGGCAGTGCCCAGGCCGCGAGGGCCAGCGGCCACGATCCGAGGACGTCAGCGAGCGGCACCGTGGCAGCACCGGCGATGGCAGCGCCGAGGATCATGGATGAGGAGTACATCCCGGTGACGGTGGCGACTCGAGTCGGGAACCACTCGCGCACGAACGACGGCGCCAAACCGGCGCCCATAGCGACTCCGATTCCTGCGATGAGTGCTGAGATCCACAGCACGAGGGGAACCTGCAGCGCGACCACTCGCGATGCGGTGCCGAGTGTGATGAGCAGCAGGGCTGCTGTTGCGACGCGCATCCGGCCCCACCGCGCAGCGATACGCGGGATGAGCGGAGCGATGAATGCCATGCAGAGGATGGGGATCGTCGTGATGACCCCGATGGAGGCCTTGCTCAAGCCCAGGCTGTCCTGAATATCGGGCGTCAGCGGTGAGACGCTGGAGATGACCGGTCTGAGGTTGATGGTGAGGGCGAGCAGAGTCGCCAGAGCGAGACCGGAGGCCATGGCGATTCCGGGGCGGTCTGCCGTCGGCGTCTTGGCTTGCGGTGTCGCCGATGGATCCACGGGGAGAGTGTCCCCTATCCGTCGAGGTCGACACCGGCCGGGTGCTAGCGTCGCATGTCCAACGAGAGGTGAGATGACCATGCAGCGCCGGGTGATTCAGGCCGCATCGACGGGTGGCTCTGAGGTGCTCACCGGAGTGGATCTTCCGGTCGCTGATCTCGTTGACGGGCATCTGCGGGTGGCGGTTGTGCTCGCCGGGGTCAACTTCTGGGATGTCATGCAGCGCCGCGGTGACGTCCCGCTCCCGGGTGATCGTGTGCCCGGGGTGGAGGGCTGCGGCGTCGTGACCGCCGTGGGCGACGGTGCAGATGCCTCACTTGTCGGCCGACGGGTTGCGTGGAGTCGGGTGCCCTCCAGTTATGCGGACATCGTCCAGGGACCGCAATCGAGCTTCCTTCCCGTGCCTGATGACGTCAGCGACGAGCAGGCGGCAGGTTGCCTGATGCAAGGGGTGACCGCCCAGTACCTCGCAACCTCCACCACAGATCTTGGCCTCGGCCAATCCGCGGTGGTCACGGCGGCCGCGGGCGGTGTCGGTCGACTGCTCACGCAGTTCCTCCAGATGCGGGGGGTGCGCGTGACTGGTGTGGTCAGCACACCGGACAAGGTCGTGGGGACGTGTGCCGATGACACGCTCGTGGTGAGTCCGAAGCTGGCCTCTGATGTGCACGACCTCCATCCCGACGGCGTCGATGCGGTCTTCGACGCGTCCGGTGAGAGCGTGCAGCCGCTCCTGGAGATGCTGCGACCGCGCGGAATCTGCGTGATCTACGGTTCGGCCAGCGGTGCAGCCCAGTCCGTGCCACTGGCAGCTCTGTCCGCAGGTTCGTTCTATCTCACCCGCACCGCCGGTCGCGACTACTCGGCAACGCCGGCGGAGTGGCGGACTCGCGCCGAGGCAGTCATGGCCGCTGTGGCGTCGGGAGCGCTGTCAATTACAGTCAGCGAGGTCGCTCCGCTCGCGGAAGCAGCCGCCGTTCATGGCCTCCTGGAGACTCGGCGTACGACGGGAAAGGTGCTCCTGCGCGCGCGGAACTAGTGCCCGAGAGCCGCGAGATCTGCCCAGCCACCCTGCGCCGCAAGCACCCTGCGGCCCCGGGCAAGAAGGCGGGGATTGTCGAAGGTGAGGATCCCCGTCGCGCGATTACCCTCCCGAAAACCGATGGCGTCGGCGATGGGCTCATGGACCGAGCCGGGGTGCCCGGCGAATTGGATCTTCACGTCGTACTGATCGGACCAGAAGTAGGGGACGCTCGTCCAGCTGTCCAGCGGCTCACCGGAGGATGCGCGTACCAGATTGGTCGCAACGATCTGCGCCTGATCCAGTGCCGCCTGCCACTGCTCGACTCGCGCATGAAGCCCCGTCGTCACATTGCGCCACCGAGCGCAGTCACCCGCGGCCCACACGTGCGCGCGGGAGGTTTGTCCGTGCTCATCGCACACGACGCCGTTGTCAGTCTCGACACCTGAGCCCTCAAGCCATCGGACACACGGGTTGACGCCGATGCCGATGATGACGATGTCGGCGTCAACCGTCTCGCCACCCGCGAGGTCAACGTGGATCGCGTCCGACTCCCGTCGCACACGGGTGATCTGCACGGAGCATCGCAGGTCAACGCCCCGGTCACGATGCAGGTCGGCCACTCGCCGACCGGCCGTGTCCCCGAGGACACGCGCGAGGGGCAGGGGGGCGGATTCCAGCACCGTCACCGCGAGACCGAGCTGTCGGGCGACGGCTGCCACCTCGAGGCCGATGAATCCTGCCCCGATGACGATGACACGTCCATGGCCATCCCGGTCCTGGAGTTCATCACGCAGGCGCTGCGCATCGTCACGACTGCGCAGGTAGTGAATGCCGGGTCCGGGGTCAACTCCTGGCAGGTGCCTCGGCCGCGCACCGGTGGCGATGACAACGTCGTCACCCGACAGCATTCGCCCGTCCGGCAACTCCACGGTGAGCTCTTCTGACCGGAGCCGCAGGCCCGGACTCGACACGTGAAGATCAATCCCCAGGTCGTCCACCTCACCGGGCTGCAGCAGGTCGATCTCAGCGAGGTCCATCGTCCCCTGAAGAATCTGCTTGGACAGTGGTGGACGGTCATAGGGTTGATGCACCTCACTGCCGATCATCACGATCGATCGTTCATCTCCACGTCGCCGCAGAAAGCGCACCAGCGTGACTCCCGCCAGGCCACCACCGACAACCACCAGATCCGCACGCATGACCACCCCTGGCGGAGCAGGCGTCACTGGTCGATGGTGAGAGCGTGAACCGGGCAGGCGGCCACGGCTCGACGCACGTCATCCTCCATGGCCGGATCAATGCTCTCGACCAGCATCATGACCTTGCCCGTCTCATCGTTGAAGTCGAAGACGTCGGGTGCCTCGACGATGCAGTTGGCGTAGGCCTTGCAGGTCTTCAGGTCGACGGTGACCTTCATTATGTCTCCTCGCGATTCTCAGATGGGCGGGGCGATGAACAAGCCGGAATCCCGCGGACCGATGAAGGGCTCAGCCTTGCGCGGGCAGGCAGTGCCCCACTGGTCGGACCACTCCGGCGTGCTCTCATGCACACGCGGCGTCCATTGCGACCAGTCATCGACGTACTGCAGGGCAGTGGTGTACTCCGCAACGTAGCCCGAACGATCCGTGAAGTAGGAAAAGGTGTTGTCCCCAGGACCATGCCGCCCAGGTCCCCAGACACACTCAACTCCCTCGCGCATGAGGCGGCCGCTCGCACGCAGATACTCGTCGATTCCCCGAGTCTCGTAGGCCACGTGGTTGATTGTCGGATGCTGCCCCTTGGCCAGCGCCAACGTGTGATGCCAGTGGTTGTCGCCACCGAGGAAGATCATGAAGGTTTCCAGCCGGTCCGAGATGCGTAGCCCGAGATGGCTGACATACCAGGATGCGAGGCCTTCGAGGTCAGGAGTGTTGAGCACGACGTGTGAGAGCTTGCCGGGGAGCCACTCCCGCTCCTGCCGCCCGCGGCACCCCACCTCGCGGACGGACGAGGCGGTCTCCAGGGTGCGTCCTTCGCGGTCGAAGAAGCGCATGCCGTAGCCCCCACCTGGTGTCGGCAGCTCTCCGGGCTCACTGATCATCTGAACACCAGCGGTGCGAAGCGATGCGGCGTAGGAGTCCACGTCCTCCGGAGTTCGCACCGCCAGTGACACGACGTCAGTGCGCGTGCCCTCTGTCTGGCGCAGTCGCAGGATGTAGGGGTCGGAAGTGGCAACAGCGCCGAGGAATGACACGCCATCAGCCGTGTCGCGCTCCACAAGACCCCAGCCATCACGGTAGAACTCGAGCTGCTCGGCGAGGTTGGGGACACCAAGTCCGACGTACCTCACATGCGTGATCCCACCAGCCATGTCAGCCTCCCAACGGGCTCGGGGATGCAGGTTCCTGATATCCCAGCATCGCGTCATAGACGTCGGTACGACGGTTCTCCATCGGATCGATCCCGGGTCCGCGGTGCCGTGCCCGCTCGACCTCCCCGGTGTCGATCGGGACCACGACGATGTCCTCATCATCAGGACTCAGCGGACCCGCGAGCGCCTGACCGAAGGGGTTGATGACCACCGACCGGCCCAAGAAGCTCACCGACCCGGTGGTGCCCACCTGATCGGCGCAGGCCATGAAGACCTGATTGAGATTGCACTGCACCAGAGCACCGTCAACCTGCCCGATCCGCCCGTCCGGGGGCACAGCTCTGTCGAATCCGCCCACCCATGCCGTGGGAACAGCAATGACCTCGGCGCCTCGCAACGCCATGATCCGCACCGTCTCCGGAAAGCGAAGGTCGTAGCACACCAGCACACCGAGACGGACCCCGTCGACATCAACGACCGGGAGGCCGCGGTCACCCGGGGAGAAGGCGCGATGCTCGACACCGAACAGATGCAGCTTGCGATAAACCTCGACAAATCGGCCGGACGAGTCGATGACGACGGCCGAATTGAACAGCTTGTCGCCCTCACGTTCTGCGAAGCCGGCGACGACCGTGACCTTCAACTCGCGGGCCGTGCTCGACCACGCGCTCAGACACGGTCCGGGATCGGTGACCGACTCTGCGATCGGGAGCAGTTTGTCCCGCGAGGCGTAGTACGACGTGGCTACGAGCTCAGGCAGGACGACCAGCGTCGCACCCCGTGCTGCAGCCGTGCGAATGCGGGCGCTGGACCCGGCGGCGTTGGCCTCCGGGTCCAGCGTCGCTGCGGAGCACTGGACGACGCCCAGCGCGACCTCGGTCATCGTCAGGCGCCCTTGCCCGGGATCCTGAAGTCGCCTGAGGCGATCGCGTCCACAACATCAAGGGAACCGACATCGAAGAAGGCCATGATGCGGCAGGGGCAGCCTTCGCCCCCCTCGATCTTCCAAGGGAAGGCGCCGATGATGCAGCGCTGGTTGAGCACAGCCTCGATATCGCCTCCGACGTTCTCCGCGTGGATGCAGCCCGCGGGGAAGGCGAGGTAGTGCATAGGGAAGAGGTCTTCCTTGATCCGCCGGCCCGAGAGGTGGTGGGTGTACTCGTACTCGCCGAAGTACTCCAGGCACGTCATGCCGACATGCTCTTCAAAGCGCTTGGCGATATCGGGTCGCATGTGCCGAATCGTCGTGTTCATCGGATGATCGCCCGAACCAGCGTCGATGCCCCACCACTGCAGCTCCATGTCCATCATCCACTCGGCAAGCTCGAGACCCCCACCCGGATGCATCGTGAAATAGCGGACGAGGTCCTGCTGCGGGGCTCCCGTGTAGTACCGGTGGTAGCCGGTGTGGATGATGAGGATGTCACCCTTCTTGACCTCAACCTTCGAGGTGATGTGCTCGGGCTTGATGATGTCCCAGTCACCGACCTGATCCGACACATCGACGATGACACCTTCGTGGATGAGCTTCGTCAGCGGGAGGGACGCCATGTCGGCACCCCCGTCAGCGGCGTGGATCGGGCCATCGAGGTGGGTGCCCGTGTGCAGCGTCAACGATCTTCATCTTCCGGTCCTTTCGTCAACGCATGATTCGTAGGGATGCAACATCGTCCATTGTGGTTCCGCGTCCAAGCCGCTCGGCCTCCTGCAGCAGGTGGTAGGCGAGCACGAGGTCCTGCTCGACGCTGCCGATCGACTTGAAGAGCGTCCGTCCCTGATCAGGTGCGATCGGGGTTCGCCGAAGGTAGTCGCCGAGCAGCACCGCGGTGGAGGCGTCCCAGCCACCGGCCGAAGCCTCGATACAGTCGCCGGACTCATGGGTGGCATCGATGGTGTCGACGACCACCTCGCTCATGTCGGCGAAAACCTCGCCCCGAAGCTCCCGGTGCACCGGCATGGTGGACCCGATGGCCGCGATCAGGCGGGCACTCCCCAGATCATCGGCTCCCAGGAAGGGCTCATGATGCGAGGACGTGGCGACATAGACGACATCGCAGGACTCCATGACATCGCTCTGGGTTGAGCGAGCGGTGACCGTGACACCGGTCTCAGCAGACATCGTCTCCGCGAAGGCCTCGCGATTGGCCGGGGTCGGGCTGAAGACGTCAGCCTGGGTCACCGTGACGGCCCCAGAAATGGCGCGCAGGCCCTCCTTGGCCTCCTCACCGCTGCCGATGAGGCCCAGTCGGATCGGACGGTCTGCGGCCCAGTGACGGACCGCGACCGCACCGAGTGATGCCGTGCGCAGGCCGGTGATGCGACGGCCGTCCACCGTGCCGACCGGATCACCGGTGGACTGCCGGAAGAGGTGGATGTGGTAGCGCACGCGCTTGCCCACCCGATGAAACTCCTTGTAGCCGAGCAGGTCCAGCTCGTCGATGAGGCCGGCCATGATCCGCATCCACGAGATCTCGCCATTGACCTGCAGGCGCCCCGTCGTGAGCCCCGGCTTCCCGGTCAGTTGTGCAGCCTGAGTAGCCGCAGCAAGGCCGACGGCCGAGGTCGCGAGGACATCGACGTCATCCGGTCCCAGGAAGCGCGTGGGGGCAACATCACTCACTGGGATTCCTCCCGGCGTAGAAGAGAACGTCGTCATCCGCCGTGACCGCCAGGCCTGAGGCAACAGCTGCCGCACGCAGTTGGCCCATCTGTGCCGCGCTGATTCGCATGTGCGGCTGGCGAATCGGCCCACCGTTGTAGCCATTGAGCCACGCCTGATACTTCCAGTGCATCCGCGGCACGAGACCGGTGTTGGCCACGAGCGGGGTGCACACCGCGGCATGGGCTCGGCGCGCCGGAGCCATCTTCCAGTAGATCTTCATGCCCTCGTCCCAGGTGGCATCGTCACTCAGCAGACGGAGCATCGCCGGGACGTTGGGGCCCATCCATTCATAGTTCGAGGTACCCATGAATCGCATGCCGTAGTTCTTGATCCACGCCGGGGCATTGAACTCGAGTGGATCCGTCACGACCACGACGTCATTGAACTTCTCGAACACATCAAGGATGCCGCCAACTCCAGGGCCTCCGACCTCGTTCTTGATGCCCATCACCTGGGGGATCTCGTTGACCATCTTCTCGAGGAGGTGCACGGGGAAGCCGGCGGGATGGAGTCGGCCGAAGTTCCACTGGTCCATGGCGAAGATGAACACGCCGATGTTTCCAGCCTCCGCCACTGCCTTGGTGAACTCGAAGACGTCATCTGTGCTCGGCGGGTTGAAGTAGAGAGGGTAGGAGGGCATCACGATATCCACGCCCGCTGCCGCAGCATCCCTCGTGGACTCCAGCGTCATCTCCAGAGTTGGCTGCGATGCCTGCAGGATTGTGACGAGGTCATCACCCGCCTCGTCCACGACGATGCGCGTGAACTGCGCCATCTCCTCCATCGTGGTTCCAGACTCGGAGACGATGAGGACGGCTGCCATCCCGTGCTCCTTCTCCTTCTGCACATCGAATCTGATGGCCGCCTCATTGAGTCGGGTCAGATCGGAGGTGAAGGTCGGCTGCACACAGCCAGCACACCCCCGAAGACTCGCCCGGGCCCACTCGCGGGCCTCGCCACGCGCGTACTTGCTCATGTGCGGGTCACGCGATCCTTTCGCTCATGTGATGGTGGGTGTCGCGACTGACAACGACACCCAGGCTGCCGAGGGCGACGACCTCGGGATGGAGTTCTAGCCCTTCAGCCACAGAGGCCCAGTGCCCACATGCCGCTTCGGCCTGACGACCAGTGACTGCGACTGTCACCTCAGGGAGGTGTCGCGCGGCC
>CAZLHZ010000015.1:10118-12988 GCA_964559285.1 uncultured Actinomycetes bacterium
GCGGTGCTCAGCGGCTCATTGTCGGCATCCACGAGGAGGGCATCCCAGCCAAGCTCGGCGAGCGCATCCGCTGCATCCCGCAGATCGGAGGTGACATGCCAGGCAAGGGTGCCGCCGGATCCCACCCGGGCCAACTCGTGGCAGATTGCGAGGCCGATCCCGCAGGGATCAGCGATGACGAGTGGGCTGCTGCTCATGCCTCATCCTCCTCGGGCCCGAGCGGCGTCTCGAGAGCTTGACCGACGACAAGGGCACTTGACCAGGTCAGGGCCTCAAGTGCGATCGCATCGAGCTTCACCGATCGATTCTGGGCCGCCGACCGGATTTCAAGTCGTTCACCATTGCGCGTGCGGACCTTGCGCACGGTCACCGTGGCGAATTCGTTGGACACCACGATGACGGGAGAGTTGTCATCGGTCACAGCAGGATCCGCAACTGCGGGAAGTCGATGAGGGTTTCGTCCAGCACGGCCCACCGGCGAGCCAGACGCAGGCCATCCGGGGTCCGGCGTACGGTGTCGAAGCGCTCGGCAGTGACGTATTTCGGCAGGTCTGACTGACGAACGCCGATGAGCATGACGTTGCTGCGCACATCAAAGACATCAGGGTCATCAGTGAGCCGAACCCGAATCCCGCTGATGAAATGCCGGAATCGCACCGGAGGGTTCTCCGCCCACGACAACTCGTAGAGCTCCGGATCGAGACGACGGAACCACTGCTGGGTGAGTGACCACTTGGACTCGTCGATGAGCATCGAGCGGTCGTCGTAGTGGGGAGCGAAGGGATTGTCGGGAGTCTTGGGAACCGGCACGAGATAGACGAAGTCCTCATCGACCAGGTCGGCCCACTCCCAATAGCGTCGCGAGTCATTGAGCTCCGCCTCGTGGGCGAGGAAGAGATCCATCTCGCGATGAACATCAAGAGAGGCGAACCGCTCGGTCGGGGTGACCTTGACCGTCATCGGATGACCGCCTCGTCACTGGACTCGTCATCGGCCATGAGCGAATTCCACATGGCATGGAACGAGCGCAGGGTCCGTTCGGTGCGATCACCGTCGATGACATATCCCGGCCAGCCGAGATCGGCCGACGCCTCACGATGGTGACGCCCGCCGACATAGTCCACCGGCCGGGTGCGTGAGACATCACCGGTGGATGCCTCGGAGATGCCAACGAAGTTCTCCGTGTCGTCAAGCTCGAACATTCCGGAGGGTCCATTGGTCCGCAGATAGGCCAGGGATGACAGGCGGCGCCACTCTTCCGAGGCATTCTTCGGGACGAAGAGGAACCACAGCTGCTCGCTGTGCGTGGCCGAGATCGGGTAGCGGATCGTGATGCGGAAGTAGCGCGCGTGCAGGTCCGGACCGTCGACATTGGTCTTGAAATTCTCGATAAAGGACATGTTCGGGAAGACAGAACCGTGGAAGACGGAGAGGCACGACTGCAGATCGGCCTGTTCAGGAGTGAGGTTTCGCTCAATCTCCGGCCACGTCTCCTCGGGATAGCCCCAGAACTTGCGGCCCTCAACCTCGACGGGGAGTCTCTGGATGCGGGCCGTGTGCCCGTGGCCGCAGTCCACGGTGCGGCCGGTAAAGCGAGGCTTCACGACGTCTGACAGCTTCTCCAGATCCTTCGGTGTCGCGAACAGCCCGAGCTCGAGGGCCGTCGCGTGGGTGATCATCGTGTGGTAGCCATCGCCGGAGAGGTTCTCCCCCTCGGTCTTCCAGTTGGCCCGGATGATGTTGCGCACCGGCGTCCCGACGACCTCCATGCCACCGTCGAACTTGTTCATGATGGCCTCGAGGTACCACACGACATCCCCGAGGTAGTCGCGCAGCGGGGGCGCAGCCGGATCCCAGGTCGCGAAGACGAGACCGAGGACCTGGTCGACCTGCGCGGGCTGGAAGAGGCCGAGTTCCGACTTGTCGAGGTCCTTGCCGTAGACATCCGGTTGGTAGGTCACGCCACGCAGCTCACCGGTGTTCGCGAACGTCCACCCGTGATAACTGCAGCGGAAGTGAGAGGAGTTGCCCTCATCCGCACGACACAGGGGGACACCGCGATGCCGGCAGGTGTTGAGGAAGACCCGGATCTGGCCGTCCTCACCCCGGACGACGATGACACGGTCCCGACCCATCTTCCGCATGACGTAGTCACCGGGTTCTGGGATCTCGCTCTCATGGGCGAGGAACTGCCAGCAGTGGCGGAAGATGCGGTCCATCTCCCGGGCGAAGATCTCGTCATCACCCCAGGACCGACGGGTGACGCTCATCGGTTCCCGGAAGGTGGACTCCCGGACCTGCCGGGACCACTCGGCGTCGATGCTCACGGTTGACCTCCCTCGCCCACGATGGCCCCATCTTTGTCCTCTGTATGACAGAGTTCAAGTCCCACGAGATTTCCTGTCTCTGTATGACAAATACAGGCAGCACGCTACACTGGCCGCCTTCCGCAGCACGAGAGGATCACCGTGACCCAGACCCACGGTCGGCTGCCCTGGCCGCGACCCGATGAGCTCGACCCGGATGCGCGCGCGGTCTACGACGCGATCGCCGGGGGTCCCCGCACCTCCGGCCCCCGCCTCTTCCGGCTCAATGACGATGAGGGCCGCCTCGAGGGTCCATTCAATTCGATGCTCTCGGCACCGTCGGTCGGCATGCCCCTGCAGGAGCTCGGCGCGGCGATCCGCTATCGCACCTCGCTCTCGCAACCCATTCGTGAGGTGGCGATCCTCGCCGTTGCCGCCCATCACCGCTGTGAGTTCGAGTGGTACGCCCACGAAGCCGTGGGCCGGTCCGCCGGACTGCCCGACAGCGCGATGGCCGACATCAAGGCCGGGCGCACCCCCACCGAGCTGCCCGCCGAGGAACTC
>CAZLHZ010000015.1:12998-14645 GCA_964559285.1 uncultured Actinomycetes bacterium
GCGCACCTGTGAGGCGGCTGCCCGCGTGAAGGAAACCCACGTCCCGGTCCTGATCGTCGGCGGCGGCCCGGTGGGCCTCGCGCTGGCGATCGACCTGGCCTGGCCCGGCATCCGCACCCTGCTGGTCGATCGGGCCCTTCCCGATGATGTGTACGCCGATGCCGTGAGCATCCTCGGCACGGTTCGCCTCACCGAGCTCGTGGTCCTCGTCGGCTACTACGAGACCCTTCAGCTGCTCATTGGCGCCTGGGCCGCACCACTGCCGGCGGGTGTCCCTCCCCAGTTCGAGCCGGGGGCATGATGACGACCGACGATGTCATCGCGTCACTTCCGAAGGTTGGTCAGGGCTCGCTGACCGACCAGACGACGAAGGCGCTGCTCGATGCCATCCTGGAGCGCAAGTTCGCCGATGACCGCCTGCCGGCAGAGCCCGAGCTCGCCGAGCAGTTGAACGTCAGTCGCACCACCATCCGAGCCGCACTCCAGTCCCTCGAGCGCCTGGGGATGCTGAGTCGTGCACCGGGGCGTGGCACGGTCATCCGCCCACATGTCGGCCGGGAGAGCATCATCCTGCAGCGGCTCATCGGGTTCCGGGACATGCTGAGCACCCAGCACTCCCACGTCGAGGTCCAGGGTCGCTACTGGATGGAGCCGGGACCGACACCGCGCGCGGCCGCAGAGCTCGCCATTACCTCTGACACTCCGGTGATCGCCACGGACAAGACCTTCCTCGCCGATGGTGCGGTCGCGATCCACATCGCGGACCAGATCCCGCTGTCCTATGTCAGTCCCGAGACGCAGAAGCAGTTTCAGGACGGGCAGACCTTCCAGATGTCGGACTCGATCTTCGCCTTCAGCCGGACCTGGCCGGGTCGCGAGATCGACCACGCCGTCGTCGAGATCATCGCCCGCACTGTCCCCGAGTCCGGCTTCCCGCTGGATCTGGCCCCCGGCACCGCCACCATCATGCTCGCGGAGACGCACTACACCGCGCTCGGTGAGGCCGTGGCCTACACCGAGATTCTTGTGGACGATCGCTACGTGAAATTCCATGTTGTCCGACACCACTGATATGCGCACCACTGACATGCACACCGTCCCTGACAGAGGCAGCCCCCGCGGGACCGCGATTGTGACCGGAGCCGCTCGGGGACTGGGACGGACCTTCGCGCTGGCCCTCGCCGACTCCGGGCACGACATCGGCATCCTCGATCTGGAGCTCGCAGAGCAGACGCAAGCGGATGTCGAGAGTCGCGGGCGTCGCTGCGTTGCGGCGCAGGGAGATGCGAGTGACCCCGAGAAGGTGAGCTCATTTGCCACGGCCGTGCGCACGCACCTGCCCGGTGTCCGAGTCCTCGTGAACAACGCCGGGATCTCGCCGTACGCGCCCTTCGCCGACACCTCGCTCGACACGTGGCAGCGCATCATGCGCGTGAACCTTGACAGCATGTTCCTCCTGTCGCAGGAGTTCCTACCGGACCTCACCAACACTCCGCACGGGCGGATCATCAACCTCACCTCGAGTGTCGTCTGGGATGCGCAGACACGGAACATGACGGCCTACACCACGTCCAAGGCCGGAATCGTCGGGTTCACGCGCGCACTTGCCGGAGAGGTCGGTGTGCATGGCGTGACCGTCAACTGCAT
>CAZLHZ010000016.1:0-14267 GCA_964559285.1 uncultured Actinomycetes bacterium
GCCGATGGCAGTGATCGATCCTGTGCTCTCACCGGCCTGGACAATGGCACCGCATACGCGGTGTCTGTTGTTGCGGTGAACTCTGCTGGGAGTAGTCCTGAGAGCGACGCCGCCGAGTCAACGCCACGCACTGTGCCTGATCAAGTCTCGGCCATCCAAGTCGCACCGGATAATCGCTCAGCACTTGTCACCTGGGATCCGCCCGCGTGGGATGGCGGTTCCACAATCACGAGGTTCCGAGTCTCGACCACTCCTAAGGGAGGCTCGTGCACCACCGCTGGGACGGAATGCGAGATCACCGGACTTGCCAACGGCACTCGCTACGTGTTCTCCGTCTATGCCATCAACGCGGCGGGTGAGTCCGCGGCAAGTGCATCCTCCTCAACTCTGATTGCGACCGTGCCAACTCAGCCGAGGACAGTGGCCGTGACGCGTGGCGATCGCCTTCTGAGAATCTCCTGGCAGGTCCCGGTCTCCAACGGAGGGGCAGCAATCTCCGCCTACGAGGCACGTGATCGATCCGGTGCAGTGCTGTGCCGATGGACCTCTGGGCCACTGACCTGCAATGCAACAGGATTGACCAATGGAGTCACCTATTCCGTGCGCGTCATTGCGATCAACGCCATCGGGGACAGCCCCGACTCCCAGCCCCTTAATGCCATCCCCGGTCGAGTGCCAGGGGCGGTCTCGGACGTGAATGTTGATTTGGGAGCCCGGTCGATTGACGTGTCGTGGAGTCCACCGGAGGATGATGGTGGCAGTCCGATCACGGGATATCGTGCGACAGCAAGCCCCGGCGGCAAGATGTGCGAGGCCGAGGGTGACGAGCAGATGTGCACCATCATCGGACTGACTGTGGGCATGTCCTACCGCGTCAGTGTCGTCGCGATCTCGGCGATCGGGTCATCAGTGGCCGCACAGTCGGCATCGGTGAAGGTCGTCGGTCCACCCTCTGCGCCGCGCAGTTTCTATGCGGTCACCAAGTCGACCTCGGTCACACTGTATTTCTCGGCTCCGGCGCAGAACGGGGGCTCAACCGTGACCGGATACTGGCTCACCTGTTCCGGCGGGGGAGACGAGATTGAGCAGGACGTGGATCGGAGCCCGATTCAGTTGAACGTCGTCAAGCGCAAGACTCGATACACCTGTCAGTTGAGCGCTACCAATCAGTACGGAGACGGGATTTCCGCGAGCACCTCCTTCACGACCAAGTAGCGACCACCTCTGGCAATCGCCTGACGGCGGGCCACCTCATCGGGCAGGATCCGCTCAACGGCCCTGCCCCGAGGAGGCCCCATGTCGTGGCGTGATCGGATCTCCCAGCCCGTCCACGGCATGACCGTGACCCACCGGGTCAGGGTGCCTATGCGCGACGGCACCCACCTCAGCGTGGACGTCTTCGCGCCGGACGGCCCTGGCCCCTTCCCGGCCCTGCTTGCCTATAGCCCCTACTGGAATGAGGGGCAGTACCTCCCGGTCCCGTCGGCCAATCCGCACCCGATGGCCTCGTGGGGGAACTACGCAATTGAGGCTGGTGATAGCGAGTACTTCGCCAGCCGCGGCTATGTCCATGTCGTCGCCAACGTGCGGGGGACAGGCGAGTCGGAGGGTTCCTATGACCTCATGGGCCGACAGGAGCAGTCGGACGGCTACGACCTCGTCGAGTGGATCGCCGCCCAGTCCTGGTGCGACGGGAATGTCGGCATGGTCGGAGTCTCCTACTTCTCGTGGATCCAATATCTCGTGGCCGCGCAGCGGCCGCCGCACCTCAAGGCGATTGCCCCACTCGAAGGTGCCACCGACTTCTACCGCGATGTGTGCTACCGAGGCGGCATCCTCAGCCTTGGCTTCCTCATCTACTGGAACAGCGAGCTCAGCGATCGCGACTGCACGAGTCGCACCGAGCGCGAGGCGTCACCTGAGCGGCTCGCTGAGATGATCGAGGAGGTCAAGGCCACGAACCTTGACATCCGCAATCTCTACAGCGTCTACAACATTCTCAACACACCCAAGAAGAACTTCCTCATCTTCGATGCCCTCCTCCACCCCCATGATGGGCCGTGGTGGCGTGAGCGGTCAGGCTGCTCGATGTACGACGAGATCAGCGTCCCCGTCTTCTGCGGAGCTGCCCTTGACTTCTGGGACCTTCACCTCGCGGGGGGTTTCCGCACCTGGGATCAGCTGACTGGTGTCCCGAAGAAGTTCCTCATCTATCCGCGCTTCCACCTTCGGCCCTTCACGGAGAACCACGACCTGCTCGTTCGGTGGTATGACCACTGGCTCAAGGGCAATGACACCGGCATGATGGACGAGCCGGCCATCTCGATGTGGGTGCAGGGGGATGAGAAGTGGCGCGAGGCTGATGCCTGGCCACTTCCGCAGACGCAGTGGACGCGACTGCACCTTCGCTCCGGTGGCCGCCTGGCTGAAGAAGCTCCCGGTGCAGCGGAGGGCTCCGACAGTTTCGACAATCTGGCCTATGTCACCCTCGAGTCGACCTTCGGTGGGGTGCCGCGAGTCACCTACCAAACAGATCCGCTCGATCACGACCTTGAGGTCAGTGGCCCAATGTCGTTGGAACTGTTCGCATCGCTCTCGGACACGGATGCTCACTGGATCGTCGAACTGCGCGATGTCGCCCCTGACGGTGCGAGCCGCATCGTCTCCAAAGGGTGGCTGAGGGCGGGCTATCGCGCGCTCGATGACGAGCGATCAACGCCCTATCGCCCCGAGCATCCCTACGCTCAGCTCGACCCGGTGACCCCCGGGGCTATCGAGCGCTACGCGATCCAGGTCCATGACACGAGCAATGTCTTCATGGCCGGTCACAGCATCCAGCTGGTCGTCAAGAGCATCGACCACTCCCTGGAAGGGGAGTGGAACACGATCTTCTACCACCTGCCGCATGCGGGCGCCGTGACGCAGACGGTGCACCACGACGCCGCCCACCCGTCTCACCTGCTTCTACCGGTCATCCCCCGCCCCTGACCCGTACCCTCCGCGGACAGTTTCCTGCCGTCACGGACGGGATCTGTCCGCGGGGACGGTGACCACCGTGAGTCGTCCGCGGCCGGGGTGGCCAGGACGGGGTGGCTCGGCCTTGCGCGACAGCGGGGTCATGGCCACGATTGTGGCCATGACCACCATGCCGATTCGCGAGGTCCGGGATCATCTCTCTGAGGTTGTGGATCGTGTCGAATCCCAGCACGAACGGGTGATCATTACGCGAAACGGCCGAAATGCTGCCGTGATTCTGAGTCCCGAAGACTTGGCCTCGATGGAGGAGACCCTCAACATCCTGTCTGACCCCGAGACGATGAAGGCTATTCACGAGGGTGAGGCGGCTAATCAAGCAGGAGATGTGGTGCGAGGCACGGATGCCATCCGGAGACTGCTGAGTTGAGCGGGTCCCGCTAAGAGGTCGTTGTCACCCGCCCAGCTGCACGTGCCCTCGCCAGCGAACTTCCCTCTGCCGTCGCTGCCGCGGTTGTCGAGTTAATCTCAGGTCCCCTCGCGGACCGGCCACATGTTGTCGGCAGTTCACTCCGGCGAGAGCTTGATGGCCTCTGGGCGGCTCGTCGGGGGAGATACCGTGTCATCTATCGGATTGTCGAAGAACGTCGTGAGATGGTCATCATCCGAATCGACCACCGTCGAGACGCCTTCCGCCTCCTCGATTGACCTCGTGTCCCCCAAACTCCGCGGACAGTTTCCTGCCGTGACGGGCCCCATTTTTTTAATGATACGGCGACCACCGGGAGTTGTCCGCGGCACGCACCGGACCTCAGGCCCGGGCGACGCCGTCCGCGCGCGCGGCGGCAGCGACTGCACGCGCCACCGCATCGGCCACCCCGCGATCGAACGGGCTCGGCACGATCCGCTCCGGCCCCAGTGAGTCGGCGACGAACTCCGCGAGCGCCGTCGCCGCGGCCCGCTTCATCCCGCTGGTGATCCGCCGCGCCCGCACATCGAGCGCCCCGCGGAACACACCGGGGAAGGCGAGCACATTGTTGATCTGGTTCGGGAAGTCACTGCGCCCAGTCGCGACAACCGCCGCGGTCCGGCGGGCCACCGACGGATGCACCTCGGGATTCGGATTCGCCAGCGCAAACACGATCGACTCCCGCGCCATCGACGCAACGACATCGTCAGGCACCTGACCAGCCGAGAGTCCGATGAACACATCCGCGCCCTTGAGCGCATCATTGATCGACCCACTCAGTCCCGTGCGATTCGTGCGCTCCGCGAGCGACCGCTTCACCGACGTCAGGTCGCTGCGATCCAGGCTGAGCAGCCCCTTGGAGTCACCCACGGCGATGTCACCGATGCCGGCATCAAGCAGCATGTCGGTCACCGCAACCCCGGCAGCGCCCGCACCCGACACGACCGCACGCAGATCCCCGAGCGTGCGCCCGGTCACCTTCGCCGCATTGAGCAGTGCCGCGGTGACGACGATCGCGGTCCCATGCTGGTCATCGTGGAAAATCGGGATGTCCACGCGCTCCTGCAGCCGCTGCTCGATCTCGAAACAGCGCGGCGCACTGATGTCCTCAAGATTCACGCCACCGTACGCCGGTGCCAGGCGCACCACGGTCTCGATGATCTCGTCGACATCGGTGCAGTCCAGGCAGATCGGCACCGCATCGATGCCACCGAAATCCTTGAAGAGCAGGGCCTTGCCCTCCATGACCGGCAGGGCGGCAGCCGGGCCGATGTCACCGAGGCCCAGCACCGCGGTGCCGTCCGTGACGACGAGGATCGTGTTGGCCTTCCATGTGAACTGGTAGGCAAGCTCCGGATCAGCAGCGATCGCCTCCGACACGCGCGCAACACCGGGGGTGTAGGCCAGCGCGAGACCGGCCCGGTCGCGAATGCGCACCGTGGGTCGGACCTCGATCTTGCCGAAGCGGTGCAGGGCGAAAGCGGGGTCCGCATCGAGCGGGTCGGACACGGGTCCATCGGGGGACGTCACAGGAACTCCTCGGGCGGGAAGGGTCGAGGCTCGCGGTTGCGTGCCAACTCGGTCGACCGCCCGGTGGGGCGATGGTGCAGCGGCCAGGGTGGGCCAGCCCCCCAATCCTGTCACGCCCACCACCGGCGGTCAGCCCCGAACGGATGGTCGGAGCCGTGATCTATCCCACGAGGGTGCGACGCACGACCGCCGCGAAATCGTCGACATCCTCGGCCGTCGTGTCCCACGAGCACATCCAGCGCACCTCGTGCGTGGCGTCATCCCAGATATAGAAGGGGTACGCCGCCTGCAGGGGCTCAATCGACGCCGGTGGGAGCCGGACGAAGACCGCATTGGCCTGCGGCTCGCGGGGCACCTCAACCCCGGGGATGTCGCGCACGGCATCGACGAGACGACGGGCCATCGCGTTGGCGTGCCGGGCGTTGCGCTGCCACAGGTCACCCTCGAGCAGAGCGACGAACTGGGCCGAGAGGAAGCGCATCTTGCTCGGCAGCTGCATCGAGGCCTTGCGAGCGAATCCCGCAAGGGCGGCCAAGTCGGCGTCACGGAACACGACCGCCTCAGCGCCCATCAGTCCGATCTTTGTTCCGCCGAAGGACAGCACGTCGACACCGCAGTCGAAGGTGGTCTCGCGCAGGCTCACGCCCAACGCCGCTGCCGCGTTTGAGATGCGCGCCCCATCAAGGTGCAGGGTCATGTCGAGCTCGTGGGCGGTGTCGGCGATGGCACGCAGCTCATCGGGGGAGTAGACCGTGCCGAGCTCGGTGGACTGCGTGATCGACACGACGGTCGGCTGGGTGTGGTGGACGTCGCCCTTGCCGGTGTACGCCGATCGCACGAGCTCCGGCGTCAGCTTGCCATCGGTGGTCGGCAGGTCGACGAGCTTGGATCCGGTGATCCGCTCCGGCGCGCCACCCTCGTCAACATTGATGTGGGCACTGGTGGCGCAGATGACACTGTCCCAGGGCCGCAGCAGGCAGCTGAGTGCGACGACATTGGCCCCGGTGCCGTTGAAGACGATGAAGGGCTCGACTGCTGCACCGAGCTGCTGGCGGAAGAGTTCGCGTGCTCGCGTGGTGACCGGATCGTTGCCGTAGGCGCCGGCATGCCCGTCGTTGACCGCAATGATCGCGTCGAGCACCTCGGGATGCACTCCCGCGTAGTTGTCGCTGGCAAAGCCGCGCACGTCATTCTCCCTTGGTTGGCCCGCATGATCCGCCTGCAGAATAGCGGTCAGACGGAGATCGGCTGCCGGGCGGCGAAGCTGGCTGCACGCTCGCGCAGCACCGGCTCCACCGACGCCTGCAGTGACCGGAAGAACAGGTTGATCGGGAACTCGTCATCGAGCACCCGATCGACCCAGGCCTTGGCATCATCCTCAGCCGGGGCGTCCATCATCCGCGCCTGCGGGGTCCAGCGTGAGGCCATCGCCGGGGGCACATAGTGCGCGACGAGGTCATGTGCGGCCGCCCAGTAGCGCACGCGCGAGGAGTCGATGCCGACGCGATAGAGCGCCCGCACCTCCTCGAGCAGGGCGCTCATGGCACCCGGCAGCGCTGCCCAGTCGATGACGAGCGTGTTGTCAGTCCACCGGGCAACACCGGCGGCGTGCAGGGCGCCGAAGAGGATCTGCCCGCCCAGGCCGTCGTAGTTGCGCACCCGCGAGCCCGTCACGGGGAATCGCAGCATGCGGTCCAGAAGCACGGCGTACTGCACATGGCGGGCAAACGGGAACTCCTCGACGAGTGCACCGGCCTCGACGAAGGTCGTGAGATCGCAGCGCAGCTCCTCGACGGCATACATCCAGTAGGGCATGCGCTGGCGCACCATGAACGGGTCGAAGGGCAGATCGCCGCGGCTGTGCGCGCGATCATGGATGAGGTCCCACAGCAGGAAGGCATCGGTGGCCAGGCTCGCGTCAGCAACGAGAGCGGCCGCATCCGGTGGCAGGGCGAGCCGGACCGCAGTGATCGCAGCCCCGGTGACCTCGCCGAAGCGCTGCGCCTCGCGGTCGCAGAAGATCCCGCCGAAGTGATTGGGGGCACTGCCGATGACACTCACCGTCTCAGGGAAGAACACCGCGCACTCACTGGCATAGCCCGAGGTGTAGTCGACGAGGGTGACCGGCACGAACTTCGCGTTGTCGAAGCGGGTGCGCTCCATCGTCGCGAGCCACGACGGCCAGGGTCCGCGGATGATGAGGGCTTCGAAGCGGGTGTCCCCGGATCCATTGGGTGTGTAGAGCGGGAAGAACACGAGGTGCTCGCGGCCGTCGGTGCGCTCCACGTCGGGTCGGAACAGCTCGAGGCTGCGCAGGAAGTCCGGCTTGCCGCATCCGCTGCCGGCCCATTCCCGCAGGTCGATGACGGCCTGGGTGAGGACGTCCGCATCCCATGGCACATGTCGGCTCAGCGCGGTGATCGACTCGGCGATGCGGTCAATGAGCACGGTGACACTCGCCCCGTCGTGCGCGAGCAGGTCGATGGAGCCATCGCGTGACTGCATCGCACGCAGCTCCTCGGTTGCCGCGCGCAGCACCGGCCAGGCCGGATCCGCGGCGAGCGCCGATGCGGTGGGCTGCGGGGCGGCAGCGAAGGAGGGCAGGGCCGCCCAGTAGACCGCGTTGATCCACAGTCGGGCATGGTCGAACTGCTCGATGCAGTCATCACCGAAGAGGTCGGAGTCGGCGAAGACGACGACCCGTCCGCGGCCCGACTCAGCGGTCGCCGCGAGCGTCGCATCGCTCGGTGTCGCCGTGAGATGGGCGCGCAGCACCGGTGCGGCCATTGCCGGATCCACGGTGAGCGCCCCCGCGCGATAGAAGCAGGCGGCATGCACGCCGTGGAGCAGCGGTGAGCGACCCGGTTCGATGTCGGTCATGACCCAGCTCGGGGCGCTGTGGTGGTGCTCGTAGTCCTGCACCGTCACATTGCGGAAGCTGATGCCGTAGGGCGCGAGCAGCTCATCGAGGTTGGCGCCGTACTTCGCCTCCTCGGTCTCCCCGAGCACGACGAGTCCACCACCGTCGGCGACGAACTGGTGCAGGGCGGCGAGCTCCTCGGGACGATAGATCGGGCTGCCGACTCCGGTCGTCGACTCCCATGCCGGATCAGCCGGATGTGCCGTGATGACGACGTGGATCCCGATGAGCGCCTCGGCATCGAGCAGGCCCTCCTCGTGGACGATGACCTCGACCTCGCGGTCGGCGAGGAGCTGCGCTGCCATGGCGTACGACGAATCCGCGGGGTGCGCCGGCTGCATCACCGCTGCCACCCCGGGGCGCACCGACCAGGCCTGCGAGTGGGCCTCGTCGACGAGGACCCGGATCCGGGCCGGGCGGGCGACAGGGGTGGAAGGGGCGAGGGATGTGCGGATCACGGCGTACCTCCGAGGAAAGTGGAGAATCTGCTGCCGTGATTGTGTCAGACGGGAGGATCTTCGGCTAGTTTGCGGACAAGCCGTGGATTCTCAGGCAGGAGTTGCGGAGATCAGTGGATTGCGCACCCGGAGGGTCGGAAAGCGCGAGAAGTCTCGGTCGGCGGTGAGCAACTCGCTCACGCCGTGGTCAAGGCAGAGGGCGGCGATCCGGGCATCGTGGATGGCTCCTGAGGTGACCCTCCCGCCGATCAACAGCTCGTGCAGGGTGTTGAGGTGACCGGAACTCTCCCCGAGCAGGCGGCTGCGCGGGGAGGATAGCCAGTGAGTGATCTGGTCAAAGGCCTCGTCGGTCGTCGTGGGGTCACGGAAGATCCGAGGGTTGGTGACCACGGCAAGGAACTCATGGCGCACGGGCCATCACAGTCCGATCTCAGTCGGGCCGGTCAGTGCTGCCTCAACGCAGCCGATCGCCCTGTCATGCCAGGGCATGCTGCCGCGATGGGCGTAGACCAGAATGTTGGTGTCGAAGGCGATCACGGGGTCGACCGGTGCATCGCGATCTCGCGGATCTCGTCCCAGGACATGAGGGATGCCTCGTCCGTCAGCCCACCGCGGTTCACGACGAAGTCCCGGGAGGGCCGCCAGGTTGTCGGTGCTGATCGCCGATCCAGCTCCCGGCGCAGGGCCTCCTCGATGATGCTGCGCAGGGTGGTTCCCTCGTCGGCGGCAACGCGCCGGGCTCGGGCAGCGAGGTCGTCAGTGAGATCGATCGTGGTCTTCATTGGGGCACCGTAACACCCGACCCGTACATATGGGTGGGGGTGTGCGCGGTACGGTCAGACATGCTCGCTGCCTACGCCGCCCGCTTCGATGCCGATCAGCCGCTCAACGCTCTCGAGGTCGGGGACCGACCCGAGCCGACCGTGCCCGAGGGCTGGACCACGGTCCAGGTCAAGGCTGCCGGTCTTAACCACCACGACCTGTGGAGCCTCAAGGGGGTCGGCTTGGCAGAGGGAAATCTGCCGATGATCCTCGGCTGCGATGCCGCGGGCATCGACGAGGACGGCCACGAGGTCATCGTCCACTCGGTGATCGGTGATCCGGCCCGCGGCGGTGGCGATGAGACCCTCGATCCGAAGCGCACGATGCTGTCGGAGGTCTACCAGGGCACCCTCGCGGAGCGGGTGGCGGTCCCGCGCCAGAACCTCCTTCCCAAACCGGCGGAACTCACGTGGGCGGAGGCAGCCTGTCTGCCGACGGCGTGGCTCACGGCGTACCGCATGGTCGCCCATCGCGCAGGGGTCACGGCCGGTGACACGATCCTCGTCCAGGGCGCCGGGGGAGGGGTGGCGACGGCGGCGATCGCCATCGGGCACGCCCTCGGCCTGCGGGTGTGGGCCACGTCGCGCGATGAGGTCAAGCGCGAGCGCGCCCGGCAGATCGGAGCCGATGAGGTCTTCGAGTCCGGGGCGCGGCTGCCCGAGCGGGTGCACGCCGTGATTGAGACGGTCGGAGCCGCCACCTGGTCGCACTCGCTCAAGGCACTGCGGCCGGGCGGACGTGTCGTCGTGTCCGGTGCGACGAGCGGAGCCAATCCGCCCGCCGATCTCAACCGGGTGTTCTTCCTGCAACTGTCGGTCATCGGATCGACGATGGGCACGATCGGGGAGTTGCGTGAGCTCATTGAGCTGTGCCGCGCGAGTGGGATGCGGCCGCTCATCGACCGCGAGCTGCCCCTGAGTCGGGCGCGCGAGGCGTTTGAGGTCCTCGCTGCGGGCGACACGTTCGGCAAGATCGTGCTCACTCTGTGAACGGGTAGTGGCCTCGGACCCATCAGATCGGACTGGGGGAACTGCGGGGAGACTAGGATGTGCCCATGACTGGACGCGTGCGCGTGCGCCAGGGGCGCGCGTATCACATGGATGTCGCCCTGCGGAAGGCCGCGCTCGCGGAGGTGCGCGAGAAGGGCTGGGACGAGCTCACCTACGTAGGCGTCGCGGCACGTCATCACGTGACGACACGGCCGCTCTATGACCGATACGTTCATCGCTCCCTCATCGGGGCTGACGTGGCGAGCAGGTATGCCAATCCGACGCTGGCCCGGGCATTGAATCGTGTGCTTGAGGCCGGACTGGCCGTTGACCTGCCCGAGGCGGAGCAGATTGCCGTACTGACCGAGGCGCTGACTCCGTTCGTGCAGCCGGATGCGGACATGTTCGTCGCCCTGGAGTTTGTGGGGGCCGCGCACGTCGACCGCTACCTGCTGGAGGCTATGACCGGCGGCGACATGGCCGAGGTCCTGCGGCGGTGCGAGCCGAGCGATGAGATCAGCGTGGTCGACGCGACAAAGGCGGTGTGCCTCCTCATGCGCGCCTTCGGGCTCATGATGCTGCACACGCGTCTCGGGGCAGCGAACCCGGATCTGGAGCCCGATGTCGCCGATCTCGTCGGTGCGCTGCGGAATCCAGGTCCGGTCGTGGACGTGCCGGAGCTCCCCGTGCGCCCTGTGGAAGATGTCATCATCGATGATCCCGACCCGTCCGAAGTGGCCCTGCTGAGGTCGACCCTGCTGGAGGTGGCCGAGGTCGGCTACACCGGAGCGACCATCGCGCGAATCTGCGCCCGCGCCAACCTCACCCGGGGGCTGCTGTTCGGGCGATACGCCACCAAGCTGGATCTCTTCTTGTCCGCGACGGCTCGGACGAATGAGGAGGCGATCCGCGAGAACGTCGCGCGCAACCTCGAGGTGGTGGCGGCGGCCGGCCCCGGCTTCGGTGATGCGGCCCAGATCCGAGACTGGATGCGGCCAGAGCACGCGCTCGGTCGATCCCTCATGATCGAGCAGGTGCGCCTCTCGTGGCGCGATCCGATCATGGCGGACGTGCTGCGCACGTCCGAGGCAGCCGTGGCCGAGGCCATCACGTCCCTCCTGCCGCAACGACATCAGCACCGCCTCGAGCAGCACCTGCACTGGCTGCTCACGGTCGGTGCGGGTGCTCCCGTGGCTGCAGTCTTCCTTCCTCGGGCCTGGACCCTGCCCTTCATCACGATCCACAGCGTGCTTGATCGCCCCGATCCGAACTGATTCGACTCTGGCCCGCTCGGCCCTTCCCCACCGTGCACCTAGGGTGGCGTGATGCCGTTCACGGTGTCGCATGCCGCGGTCGCGACGTTGATCCCGGCGCGCCTTCGACGATGGATCATCCCGGGCGCAGTCGCCGCTGGCGCCGTGTCACCGGATGCGGGCTACTACCTCCCCCCCAGTATCTGGCCCGGCACGCACCTCACCCACTCGATCATCGGCGCCGTCACCATCGACGCAGCATTCGGCGTCATCGCCTACCTGCTCTGGCGGACCCTCCTGCGCCGTCCGCTCCTGTCCCTGCTCCCCGAGCCACTCTCTGCCGCAGCCCTGAGCGAGACCGACGACCTCAGACGCGGTCGCACGACACCACTCATTGCCCTGCTCATCACCGCCAGCAGTGCTCTCGGTGCCCTTACGCATGTGCTCCTCGATGCGCTCACGCACGAGGGTCGCTCCATGACACCCGATGTCATCAACGATGTGACCATCCTCGGCCAGCCACTGGCATGGGCGCTGCAGGTGACCCTGTCGATCGTCGGTCTCGCACTCATTGCTGTCTGGACCGCGCGCTGGGTACGCCGACACCGTGCATCCCTCGACAGTGCCCCGCTGCGGTGGCCGCGGGCATCGGCGTACCACGGTCCACTGCTGGCCACCCTGCTCGGTCTCGCCGTCGGATGCTGGCGAATCCTGCCGCTCGAGCGCATGGGTCCGCGTGCGGCAGTCGTGCAGTGGATCTTCGGGTTCGGGTTCGGGTTTGCCGTCGGCCTCATCGTGTGGGCAGCGATCTGGCACGTTGCCCAACGTCGAGCGGCAGGGAGCTAGTCCTCGTCGTCATCGAGGCGGGCCAACCAGGTCGCAAGCCGCTCGACCGGAACCTCGAACTCCGGATTGAGGTCGACGAACTCGCGCATGCGCTCGGCGAGCCAGTCGAGGGTGACCTCCTCGTCGCCTCGGCGACGCTGCAGTTCCTCGATCCCGCGATCGGAGTCATACATGGGCAGCTCCTAGGCGAAAGCCCGCGTGACGACGTCCTTCTGCTCCTCGTCGTGCCGATGATGGCTGCCGACGGCGGGTGAGGAGGATGCCGGTCGCGTGACACCGGTGAGCGGACGACCGATGATCTCCGGCAGGTTCATCGCCATGAACGACCAGGCGCCCTGGTTGGCCGGCTCCTCCTGCACCCAGCGCACCTCGGCATCACCGTAGGGCGCGAGTGCCTCGGGCAGGGTGCGCTTGGGCAGCGGGTAGAAGCGCTCGACTCGGACGATGGCGGTGTCGGTCATGCCCTCACGCTCGCGATGCGCCGCGAGGTCGTAGTAGACCTTGCCGGCACACAGCAGCACCCGGCGCACGCCCGCGGCCGGCACGTCAGCATCGGGGAGCACCGCGCGGAAGTGGCCTTCGGTGAAGTCCGCAGTCGCCGACACTGCGGCCTTGGCGCGCAGCAGCGACTTGGGCGTGAAGATGACGAGCGGCCGGGTGAGCGCGGACAGTGCCTGCCAGCGCAGCAGGTGGAAGTAGGACGCCGGCGTCGACGGCATCGCGACCGTCATGTTGTCCTGGGCGCACAGCTGCAGGAATCGCTCGACGCGCGCGGATGAGTGATCCGGCCCCTGTCCCTCATAGCCGTGCGGGAGCAGCAGGGTGACGCTGGAGCGCTGCCCCCACTTCTGCTCACCTGAGGAGATGAACTCGTCGATGATGGTCTGCGCACCGTCGGCGAAGTCACCGAACTGCGCCTCCCACAGGACGAGCGCATCGGGACGCGCGACGGAGTATCCGTATTCGAACCCCATCGCGGCGTATTCACTCAGCAGGGAGTCATAGACATAGAGCTTGCCGCCATTGCGGTAGCACTGCTTGAGGGGCTTGTACTGCCAGCCCGTCTTCGAGTCGACGATGACGGCATGGCGGTGGCCGAACGTTCCGCGCCGCGAGTCCTGACCCGCAAGACGGATGGTGCGACCTTCCATGAGCAGCGAGCCGATGGCGAGCGCCTCACCCATGCCCCAGTCGATGGAGTCCTCACGAATCATGTCGGCGCGACGCTTCAACTGCGGTGCCAGACGCGGATGCACCGTGAAGTCCTCCGGCATCTCCAGCTGCGAGCGCACCACCGTGTCGACCTGATCCCGGGTGATGGCGGTGGCGACCTCGTACGCCGGCTGCTGGGGCACCAGCGTGCGCTGCCCCTCCCGCTGGATGTCGGCGGACTCGCTGGCGAAGGCCTCGTGTGCGTGACCGTCATGCCCGTCATGGGCGGCCCGAGTCTCCTGGAAGACCCGCTCGAGCTGCTCCTGGAAGTGACGCAGCGCCTGCTCAGCCTCGTCGAGAGTGATGTCACCGCGGCCGATGAGCGACTCGGTGTAGTTCTTGCGCACCGAGCGCTTGCCGTCAATGAGCTGGTACATCAGCGGCTGGGTGAGCGATGGGTCGTCCGCCTCGTTGTGTCCGCGGCGGCGGTAGCACACGAGGTCGATGACGACGTCCTTGTGGAACGCCTGGCGGAACTCGAAGGCGAGGCGGGCGACCCGGACCACAGCCTCGGGGTCGTCGCCATTCACGTGGAAGATCGGCGCCTGGATCATGCGCGCGACATCGGTGGAGTAGACCGACGATCGGCTGTAGCGCGGCGAGGTGGTGAAGCCCGGCCGCGACCACGGCTGCGCAGAAGGCCATGGAGACCATGAAACCCGCCAGGCCGACCATCATCAGTGGTTTGCGCCCATATCGGTCCGACAGGCGCGCCCAGAGAGGCGAGGAGAAGGCCCAGAGGAGGGCGGAGAGGGAGAAGACTGCGGCCACCATGGGATCGGGCATGCCGATGGA